>JAEWFE010000313.1 GCA_023389005.1 Bacillota bacterium | reverse complement strand
GCCGATATTGGCTACAACGCCTCTAAACATCTTTGTTTCTACGGCTTCAAAGTTCATATGCTGGTGACCTTATCTGGTTATATTCTGAACTATGTTGTCACACCAGCCTCTGCACATGATATCAAGGCGGTTTATGAACTATTAGAGGGATGCAAGCAATCGGTTATCCTAGGGGATTTAGGCTACCTAAGCAGTGAACTCAAGAAGGCCTTAGAACAACAAGGTTACCATCTATGGACGCCATTTCGTAAAAACATGACAGGGGCCGAAGAACATAATGATTGGAAACTGATGGCCATGAGACGAACTATTAAAGCACGGTTTTCTGAACTGTGTCGTCTCTTTAACATCAAACATACATTAGCTATAATCCTAGCCGGACTACAGTTACGAATTGAACAAATTATTCTAGCTAATAACTTACGCTATTTTGAAATGAACTAGCACCACGGGTATGAGTTTTATTTCATGTCATTTATTGTTGACAAGAGAAATTTTTGTTGGTATAGTGTTAATGACAAAACGTAACGTTTACGATTTGCGACATCTAAATCAAAACGAAAGGAGTATAAATGTATATGGCAAAAAAGTCTAAAATTGCTAAAGCAAAGAAACAAATGGAAATGATTGAAAAATATGCAGACAAACGTCAAGAATTAAAAGCCATAGGAGATCGCACCGCCCTTGCTAAATTGCCAAGAGATTCAAATCCAAATCGTCTGAGGCTTCGTGATCAGACGGATGGCCGTCCAAGAGGGTATATGCGGAAGTTTGGTATGTCCCGTATTAACTTTAGAGAGCTTGCCCATCAAGGTTTGATTCCTGGAGTAAAAAAAGCAAGTTGGTAAGAGGAGGAAATATCATGGCAGTACCAGCAAGAAAAACATCTAAGGCGAAGAAACGGTTAAGAAGAACTCATCAAACTGTAGTAAAACCAGAAATTTCATTTGACGAAGTGAATGGTGATTATAGACGTAGCCATCATATATCTTCAAAAGGGTACTATAATGGAAAGAAAGTAATTAAAGGAGCTTCAAAATAGTTTAATATATAACTTTTAGGAGGGATCCAAAATGGAAATTATTTACCCACCTTTAGTTGAAGAAGGATTAAAGTATTATCTTGAAACGACCCAGCAATCGCTAGATAAATGCACTTTTTATCGTTTGATGGTAGAGAGAGGAATTATTACTGAAACGGGTTTACCGACCCAACAGGCAATTAAAAATGGATTAGTCAAAGATTACTATGAGGACCAAGGCTTATCATTTGATGATTTTTTAAGAATCTATCCAATTTTTGAAGAATATGACGAGGAGTTATTTCAATGTATCGATGGTTATTGGGAGATACCTGTTGATATGAAAGATAATTTAGTTTCACAATTGGAATCTGGCGAGTTAACTTTTGAAGATGCACAACAAATTCAAGCATATCTTGAAGATCGATAAGTATTGAAGAGGGTTAAGATTTGCAAGATACGCAGTTGACTGCAATATATTCGTCAAAAGCGAAAGAGCAGCCGATAGAGTCATCAAGTCTATCACACAATGGCTTGAAAAGAAATTAAGACTCAAAGTCAATCTAACCAAGTCTAAAGTAGTCCGCCCGACAAAAAGTGAATTGTTAGGATTTTCATTTTATAAAACATCAAATAAAGCAGGATGGCGGTGTCGTCCAGCAAAGAATAGAATGAAAAGACTAAAAGAGAAAATTAAGACGGTACTATTTAGACGAAAAGCGATAGCAAGACCGCTCGAAGATACAATAGTATTATCCAATAATCGATCTGAGCGTGCGATTAAAGGATTAGTCATGGGACGTAAGAATTGGCTTTTCTCTCAAAGTTTTGAAGGAGCCAAATCTAGCGCAATCATCCTTTCGCTTTTGGAAACTGCCAAACGAAATGGCTTAGACTCAGAGAAATATCTCACCTATCTTTTGGAGAAGTTACCCAATGAGGAGTCTTTCGCAAAAAAAGCAGTTCTAGAAGCTTATTTTCCATGGTCAGAAACTGTACAAGCAAATTGTAAATAAAGAAAAGAATCTCCAAAGTCGAGTGACTTTGGAGATTTTCAATATACCTCGTTATTGGGCGCTTACTCTTTTTTTGTTTTGAAAACTACTTACTATACAGGTAGTTTCAAATAGTTTTGTCATCCTAATCTTCAGCAACAGAAAAAAATCTAAATTTTAAAATTTAGGCTTGACTAAAATATATTTTCTGTATACCATATAGTCGTGATAATCATTATCATTTAGAAGGAGAAAGTTATGTTAGAAGTGAAAAAGCTTACTGTTTGTTATAACGATTTTTTAGCGTTGAACGATATTTCTTTAAAAATACAAGAAGGTACTCTAACAGGTATTATTGGTCCAAATGGTGCTGGAAAATCTACATTACTTAAAGCAATGTTAAATATTATCCCTCATCAGGGAGAGGTCTCCATTAATAATGAAGATATCAATAAAAAACTGGTAAAGATTGCATATGTAGAGCAAAAAGCTGATATTGATTTTACTTTTCCAATAAAAGTAAAAGAATGTGTATCTATGGGAACGTATGCCGGAATAAAAGTTTTTCAAAGAATTAAAAATGCAGAATGGCAAAGAGTTTCAAAGGCTTTGGAAAAGGTCGATATGGAAGAATATTCTAATCATCAAATAGGAGAATTATCTGGAGGACAATTTCAACGTGTACTTTTAGCAAGATGTCTTGCTCAAAATGCGGATTTTATATTTTTAGATGAACCATTTGTAGGGATAGACTTAATTAGTGAACGAATAATTATGGATACGTTAAAAGAATTGAAACATCAGGGAAAAACAGTGCTAATTGTGCATCATGATTTAAGCAAGGTAAAGAAGTATTTTGATAATATTATTCTTTTGAATCGAAATCTAATTGCTCACGAAAGTGTAGAATCTGTCTTTAATGAAGTGAATTTAAAAAAAGCTTATGGAGATACTATATTCATTGGAGAGGGGGAATAATATGCTTCAAAATTTTATTAATGGTCTGTATGACTTTCACTTTTTACAGAATGCTCTAATTACATCTGTAGTTATAGGGATTGTTTCTGGAACAGTAGGTTGTTTTATTATTTTAAGAGGAATGTCTCTTATGGGCGATGCTATTTCTCATGCTGTTTTGCCAGGAGTAGCAATTTCTTATATTTTAGGCATTAACTTTTTTATTGGTGCGATTGTATTTGGTCTATTAGCTTCTATCATTATTACTTTTATAAAAAGCAATAGTGTAATAAAAGGAGATACAGCAATTGGTATTACTTTCAGTTCTTTTTTAGCACTAGGAGTTATTCTTATAGGTGTTGCAAATAGCTCAACCGATTTATTTCATATCTTGTTTGGAAATATTTTAGCTGTACAAGATATTGATAAGTGGATTACAATTGGCGTTTCTGTTTTAGTGTTGGTTATAGTAGTTCTATTTTTTAAAGAATTATTAATCACTACTTTTGATCCATTAATGGCAAAAGCAATGGGGATGAATGTCAATTTTTATCATTATCTATTGATGGTTCTATTAACTTTAGTAGCAGTAACAGCTATGCAAAGTGTTGGAACTATATTAATTGTTGCAATGTTAATCACGCCAGCAGCTACAGCATATTTATATGCAAATAGTTTGAAAACTATGATATTTATTTCTGCAGCAGTCGGGGCAAGCTCATCATTACTTGGATTGTTTATTGCTTATAATTTTAACATAGCCGCAGGATCAAGTATTGTTTTAACAGTGACATCCTTATTTGTAATTAGTTTTCTAATTTCACCAAAACAAAAATTTTTAAGAAAGAAGGAGAGATCATTATGATGAGAAAATGGAAAGTAGTAGGAAGTCTGGGGATTTTGATTGCTCTTTTTATATTAGGAGCGTGTTCAACAAATAGTAAAGATAAAGTGACTTCGAACGAAAAATTAAAAGTAGTAGTTACTAATTCGATTTTAGCAGATATTACTGAAAATATAGCAAAGGATAAAATTGATTTACACAGTATTGTACCTATCGGGAAAGATCCTCATGAATATGAACCTTTGCCTGAAGATGTTCAAAAAACTTCAAAAGCAGATTTGATTTTTTATAACGGTGTTAACTTGGAAACTGGAGGAAATGCTTGGTTTACAAAATTAGTTAAAAATGCGAACAAGGAGGAAAACAGAGACTATTTTGCAGCAAGTGATGGCATAGATGTTATTTACTTAGAGGGTCAGAGTGAGAAAGGGAAGGAAGATCCTCATGCTTGGTTAAATTTAGAAAACGGTATTATTTACGCTAAAAACATTGAAAAACATTTGGCGGAAAAAGATCCTGGTAATAAAAAATTCTATAAAGAAAATCTAGATAAGTATATTGAAAAATTGGATGCGCTAGACAAAGAAGCAAAATCTAAATTTGCTTCAATTCCGAATGATAAAAAAATGATTGTTACAAGTGAAGGATGCTTTAAGTATTTCTCGAAAGCATATAATGTGCCTTCTGCTTACATTTGGGAAATCAACACTGAAGAAGAAGGAACGCCAGATCAAATTAAACACTTAGTTGAAAGACTACGCACAACAAAAGTTCCTTCCTTATTTGTAGAAAGCAGCGTGGACGATAGACCGATGAAAACAGTATCGAAAGATACCAATATTCCTATCTATTCAACGATTTTTACTGATTCAATTGCAGAGAAAGGACAAGATGGTGATAGTTACTACGCGATGATGAAATGGAACCTGGATAAAATTGCTGAAGGCCTTTCGAAATAATTTGGAGGATAGGTATACTACAAATTAAACCAACTACTATACAAATTTATTTACTAGCAATTCAGGAATTATCAAAAAGAAAAAAGAAATTAAAAAATAATGATTTAGCAAAAGTTCTAAGTGTTAGTCCAGCATCTGTAAGTGAGATGCTGGCTAAACTTAGATATGAGGACTATTTAGGATATAGGATTTCAATTAACTGATAAAAGGAAAACCTTTATTGACGATTACAAAAGATGATGAAGATATAGAAATTAAAGAGTGTGTTCGTTTACGTAAAAACGCATGTAAGGCTCGAGGAGTTATCAAAAAACAAATTAATGCTTTTGTATTACGTCATGGTTTCAACTATCAAAGAAGTAAGTGGACGGTAGCTCATATTAAATGGTTAAAACAACTTGAATTACTGGTAATACTACGGGAAACACTCAATGAGATGTTGCTCCAATATTACGATTTGAACGATCGAATTGAACGTTTTGATGCACGTATAGAAGCATTTTCCCAACAAGAGCGATATGTTAAACCTGTTCAACAGATGCGTTGTTTAAAAGTTGTGGATACCATTACTGCAATGACGATTCAAGTGGACCACACGTCAGACTAGGTGCTATTACGAAACAAGGAAACGGTACAATTAGAACCACACTTATCGAAGCCGCTAATGCTTTAGTTCGAAGTAATATAGGTTACCCGTGTGCTAGTTCATTTCAAAATAGCGTAAGTTATTAGCTAGAATAATTTGTTCAATTCGTAACTGTAGTCTGGCTAGGATTCTAGCTAATGTATGTTTGATGTTAAAGAGACGACACAGTTCAGAAAACCGTGTTTCAATAGTTCGTCTCATGGCTATCAGTTTCCAATCATTATGTTCTTCGGCCCCTGTCATGTTTTTACAAAATGGCGTCCATAGATGGTAACCTTGTTGTTCTAAGGCCTTCTTGAGTTCACTGCTTAGGTAGCCTAAATCCCCTAGGATAACCGATTGCTTGCGTCCCTCTAATAGTTCATAAACCACCTTGATATCATGTGCAGAGGCTGGTGTGACAACATAGTTCAGAATATAACCAGATAAGGTCACCAGCATATGAACTTTGAA
>JAEWFE010000311.1 GCA_023389005.1 Bacillota bacterium | reverse complement strand
TTAAAGCAAAAATTTTCAACTTTGGATCAGAATATTGGTTTGACATGAGAACCTCCACTTTCTTTTTTACAAAACAGAATGACTACTACAATTACGTATTCTTCCAAATAAAATAGTAGTCATTTTTGGCGCATAAATCAAGGTTTTTTGGCGATTTTTTCATTAAAATATTAAATAGGCGAACAATTAGTACTTCCCTCTCAGCAAACTACCAGAAATCGCGCTTTTGATTTCTGATTAAGAAAAAAACAACTAGCCAAACAGCACATAACTTTGGCTATTTGGCTAGTCGCTTCGCATCCTTATTTACGGTGTTCGCCGGGTAGCTCCTGTGCATCTAAGCCGGCCTGTCTTAGAAAATCTTAAAACATAGTGGATTTTCCGACATTCCGGAAAACTTAGCTGCTTGGAGCTGTTCAACCCGCCTCACATCCTTTATCCACGGCGTTCAGCAGCTAGACATTGTGAAATTCGCCCTCCCACTGTGAAAATCTCCTGTCATCCGATTTTCTCAGTGGGAGGTAAGCACACGAATTTCTTCGAGGCTTCCCAAGCTGCTTCACGACCTTTATTCAAAATATGGTAGTTTTTTGGCTAGGTTTTCTTTGTTGACTTGGCGGGCGCGGGCAATGGCCATGGTGTGCTCACTAATGTCTTGGGTAATGGTTGAGCCTGCAGCGGTGGCACTGTTTTTCTCCATATTCACTGGTGAAACAATAATTGTGCCTGAGCCGATAAAGCTATTGTCGCCGATTGTACTGTGATGTTTATTCTTACCATCATAGTTGGCAAAAATTGTCCCACAACCGACATTGATGTTTTCACCTAAAGTTGCATCGCCGACATAAGTCAAATGTCCTACTTTAGTATCTTTACCAATCGTAGCTTTCTTCACTTCAACAAAGTTACCGACATGGGCATTCACACCGATATCTGCTTTTGGACGTAGATGGGCAAATGGACCGACATCTGCACCTGTGCGAACAATACTTTCTTCCACGACAGAATGTTTAATCGTCACGCCATCTTCAATCACGCTATCGACAATTTCACTATGCGCTGTGATATAGCAATCTTGACCAATCTTAGTTTGACCTTTTAAGACCACACCCGCTTCAATCACCGTATCTGAACCAATTGTAACGTCTGCTTCAATATAAGTATTTGCTGCATCGACAAAAGTAACCCCATTAATCATATGTTGACGGTTAATTCGTTTGCGCATGATTTGATTAGCAGTTTCAAGCGCCACACGATCATTAACCCCTAGCGATTCTTCAAAGTCATCCGTTTGATAAGCGGCCACTTTATTGCCAGCATTTTTCAAAATTTCTAAAGCATCTGTTAAATAATATTCTCCTTGCGCATTGTCTGTTGTGATTTGGCTTAAGGCCTCAAATAACAATTCATTATCGAAGCAATAAGTTCCAGTATTGATTTCTTGGACTGCGGCTTCTTGTGGATTAGCATCTTTTTGTTCCACGATTTTTTGTACATCGCCAGCTTCATTGCGGATAATGCGTCCATACCCAGTTGGATTGTCCGCATGCGCAGTTAATACAGTCACTGCGGCTTGATTTTGTTCATGATAATCAAACAATTGTTGTAAAGTCGCACTCGTTAATAGCGGTGTGTCCCCACTAATGACTAAAGTTGTACCTTTTTTGCCTTCTAGCGCTTCTTTGGCTTGCATCACCGCATGACCTGTTCCTAGTTGTTCCGCTTGTAAGGCATATTGACTACGACTGCCTAAACGTTCTTGGACCATTTCAGCACCATGACCCACAATCGTAATAATTTGCGCAGGTTGTAATTTTTCGACTTGCGTTAACACATGATCCACCATGGCTTTACCACATACCGGATGTAGTACCTTGTATAATTTTGATTTCATGCGGGTACCCTTACCAGCTGCCATAATAATTACATAACGATTTTCCAAAATATTTCCTCGATTCTAATTCAATTTTTCTTCGTATTCTTTAAAGTAATTCCCTGGTACAACAGAGATGGTTTTATCTTGCGTATTGACATCTTTAACAAATAATAACGAATTATACTCATCAATCACACGTTTACCTTTGAAATTTCCTTCAGCAAAGACGGTAATGCCGACTAATTCTGCTTCGAACTCTTCAATCAAGCTCTTCATCCCATTGACCGTGCCGCCGCCTTTCATGAAATCATCGACCACTAACACACGTGAGCCACGACGTAAACTGCGCTTAGATAATTCCATTTTTTCGATACGTTCTGATGAGCCTGAAACATAATTCACGCTAACTGTTGAACCCTCTGTAATCTTAGAATCACGACGCACAATCACAAACGGTACATTTAAATAATAAGACACGGCTTGGGCAATCGGAACCCCTTTTGTCGCAACCGTCATCACCGCATCAATTTCTTTATCTAAATATTTTGAAGCGATAATGCGACCCACTTGGCGTAATAATTCTGGCTCACCTAAAAGATCAGATAAATATACATAGCCACCAGGTAATAAACGGTCTTGCTCAGATAAACGTTCGGCTAATTTGTGCACATACTCATACGCTTCTTTTTCTTCCATCACCGGGATAAACACCACACCACCTGCAGCACCTGGCAAAGTTTCTAACAAGCCAATGCCGCGCTCTTTAAAGGTCTTTTTCACAATACCTAAATCTTCACTAATAGATGACTTGGCAGATTCATATCTTTTTGCGAATAAACTTAGCGAAATCAACTCATGTGGATGTGACAATAAATAGTTAGTCATATCAATCAAGCGTTCACTCCGACGAATTTTCATAGATTCTTCTCCCCTCAAAAGCTATTTGTTCTTAATTTTAAGTTTTTCAAATATTTTCCTTTCCATTATAATCAAAAAATACGAGTTTTGCGAGAGTTTTTGCATAAATTATCGAAAAATGTTCGTAAAATTATCTAAAT
>JAEWFE010000276.1 GCA_023389005.1 Bacillota bacterium | reverse complement strand
TAGGCTTCATCTGCTTTAAAACGGTGAACAGAATATTCATCTTCAGCTGCATAAATACCGACTGTTGCAATTCCTAATTCCGCACATGCACGAAAAACACGTATTGCGATTTCACCACGATTTGCGACTAATACTTTTTTCATCGAACCACTCCTTAAATTTATTTATTCAATACAACATCAATTTTTTCTTCTTTTCATCAGCACTTATATTTAAAACTAAACCAACGCAGGCTGATAAAACAATCAAACTGGAACCACCTTGACTAAAGAATGGAAAGGTAATCCCTGTTAATGGAATCAAACCAGTAATTCCACCTAAATTGATGAAGATTTGAATCAAAAACAATGAACCGACGCCTAAACAAATCATTGAATTAAAAGCATCATTTGAACGAATACCAATTAAAAGAATCCGTCCTACTAAAAACAACAATAAACCTAAAATGAAAATAGCACCAATTAATCCTAATTCTTCTACAACAATCGCAAAAATAAAGTCTGTTGAAGCAGCAAAACTCAGGAAGCCTTTCTTCTGGATACTATTACCTAAACCTAAACCAAATAATCGACCATTAAACATTGCATAATAGCCATTTACCAATTGATGACCGTCACCAAATTCATCTTTAAATGGATTTAGGAATACTGCGAAACGAGAGGCAACGTGAGAAGGTAAAAAACTACCATTAGTGATGCGAATAATAAACATCGTAAGGATACTAAACGCAAAAGTGCCAAACGCTATGATATAACCATAAAGATAATTGATCCCACTAATCATCAACATGACGATTAGCAGCAAGGCAATAATCGCTGCGTTCCCAAAATCGGGATATAATGCTAGAATTCCCATAGACAACGCACAAAGCCCTACAGGAACTTTTACAGCATCAACCATCTTATCAGGTATCAATACTTGTCGATCTGAAATTTGCGCAGCTAACATCCAAATCATCACAAATTTCCAAAACTCAACCGGCTGAATCGTCCCTAGACCAGGAATTTGAATCCAACCATGGGCACCATTAACAGTTTTAAAAGCAAACGCAATCACCATCAAACCTAATACAAGTGCGACAAATATCCGCACAAACTTCAAATTTTTCAGCATGCTAAGCTTCATTTTATATAAGATACCCATTAAAATAATACTTAAAAATAAAAAGATAGCTTGCTTGACCATATCGGTGATGGGATTTTTCCCTTGTGATATAAGTGAGTATGATGATGCACTATATACCATCATCAAACCAATAACGTTCAAAATTAAATAGGGAATTAAAATACTATAATCTAATAAATGTCTTTTCTTAACTTTCTTTGACAATGAATCATCCTTGGGTCGCCCCATTTCCTTTCTAATTACATAAACTATGAATAAAAAAGGGAATAACTCACAAAGCTATTTCGTTATCCCCCAATTATATTTAACTACTTTAAAGTTATATCTTCATCTTTTTGTTCTGCAACATGCTGTTCTTTATAAACTTCTTGATACAATAAATCTAAGTTTTTCTCTAAGTCACTTAAAATTTGTTGACCTTCTGTGCTATCTAAAATACCTAACTGAATCGCATAAGCAACTTGTCGTGATAAACCATACATTTGCGTATCCACCACTTCTTCAAAAGCTTTACAATGTGCGACACATAAACTATTCTTTTGATTTGCAATTAAGCGGCGAATGCGTTGGGCTTCATTTTGTAATAACTCTACAGCATGTGCTCTAGAAACCTCTTTCATCTTACTCACTCCAATTTTGTCATGGTATGTTTTATTATAGCACAATTTTTAAGTAAAAAAACAGCTTGAATCAATTTTGTAGAAAATCTTTAAACTAATGGACTAAATAAATAAGCATGTACTAATTGCTCCGTTGCTTGTACAGATTCAATATGAGTACGTTCATAGGCATGACTAGATTCAATTCCTGCTCCGAATAAGGCATGTTTAACCTCTACACCAGCTGAAAGCGCCGCAGATGCATCACTGGCATAATAAGGATAAATATCAAGCTTATAATCAATCTTATTTTCTTTACATAATTGAACTAAATGTTGACGGAAAGCATAATGATATGGACCTGAACCATCCTTCACACAGATTGAAACACTATATTCATCCGTTTGTTGATCATCGCCCATCGCTCCCATATCAACTGCTAAATATTCAACTACTTCATTTGGGATATTACTGTTCATGCCATGACCGACTTCTTCAAAAGTACTAAAAGCAAAATGTGTGGTATATGGAAGTGTTAAACCTTCTTCTTTGATTTGGCGTAATTGGTTCATTAAAATAGCTGCAGAAACTTTATCATCTAAATGACGACTCTTAATAAATCCTAAATCAGTAACTTGTGTGCGGGCATCAAAAGAAATAAAATCTCCTACTTCAATACCTAATTGACGGACATCCTCTTCATTAAAGACTTTCGCATCCAAGCGCACTTCCATATTCTCTTGGTTTCTTTCAGCAGTACGCGCATCTTTATACACATGTACACTCGTTTGATGCATTAAAATCGTACCTGAAATGGTTTGTTCACTTCCAGAAAGATGAATCAAACAATTTTCACCTTCAATGGATGAATAACCAAAACCACCGATTAAATCAATTTTTAAACGTCCATTTGGTTTGATGGCACGCACCATGGCCCCAAGTGTATCTACATGGGCTGTGACAAATCGTTGTTGCT
>JAEWFE010000066.1 GCA_023389005.1 Bacillota bacterium | reverse complement strand
CAAGTTATGCCGCGCGTTACATTGCCAAAAACATTGTCGCAGCGAAATTAGCGAAGAAATGTGAAGTGCAACTTGCCTATGCGATTGGGGTAGCCCAACCCGTTTCTATTTCAATCAATACATTTGGTACAGGGGTAGTGCCAAATGATAAGTTAATTGCGGCTGTGCGTGAAAACTTTGATTTACGTCCAGCAGGGATTATCGAAATGCTGGATTTACGCCGTCCAATTTATCGTCAAACCGCAGCCTATGGTCATTTCGGTCGTACAGATGTCGATTTACCATGGGAACATACGGATAAAGTAGATGCCTTATTAGCGAGCGTCAAAGCTTAATTCAATACGTGATGAGTCAGACATCTCACTTCACTCTATTGGCTAAAAGAGTGAGTGAGGTGTCTTTTTTGCTGCAAAAATGAGGAAAATTGTAGATTGCTGAATCATAAGTTAGTGAATCATCATTCAGTAAAGTTGATTTTTATAGCAAACAAGATTATACTGAATGATAAGTTAGTGAAGTATGATTCAGTAAAGGAGAGATGCTTGTGTTTTTAGGAAGAAAATCCGAATTGGCTGTGTTGCAACAAGAGTTTGATAAAGCTGGCTTTTCATTTTCGGTTATATATGGACGGCGCCGAGTGGGAAAGACAACCTTAATCAGAGAATTTATCAAGGACAAGTCTGCCATCTATTTTCAGGCGACCATTTCCAGCGAAAAGGATAATCTGGAGAATTTTAGTCGAGCCATCGGTCTTTTTGAAGGGAAGGGCATTGATGCTGCTTATAGTTTTGCCGACTTTCGCTCCCTTTTTGATAATATTTCTTCATTAGCTAAAGAAAAGCCGCTGGTATTAGTGATTGATGAGTTTCCGTATCTAGCGAAGAGTTTTCCTGAAATTTCATCTATCCTGCAATATTATATCGATCATATTTGGCAAGAAAATACAGGTCTGCATCTTATTTTGGCAGGTTCTTCCATGTCGTTTATGGAACATCAAGTACTCGGTTATGAAAGTCCTTTGTATGGACGGAAAACTTCACAAATCAAGGTTTTGCCATTTACTTTTCAGGAAACGTTGACCTTCTTTCCAACAGTAACGGGTGAAGAGGCACTAAGTTATTATGCAATTACGGGAGGGATTCCACTCTATTTGAGTTATATGGACGCTACTAAAAGTGTTGCGGAAAATCTTTTAAATACCTTTTTAAATAAGAACTCGGCTATATTTGAGGAACCCTATAATTTATTGCAACAGGAATTGCGTAACCCAGCTTCTTATAGTGCGATATTAACAGCGATTGCCGGTGGTGCGTCCAAACAAAATGAAATAGCCACTAAATCCGGTATTTCAACCTCTTTAGCAGCGAAACAAATAGAGATATTGATTGAACTCGGTATTGTTGAGAAAAAAATGCCAGTAGGAGAAATGAGCAAGAAATTAGGAATTTATATCATAAAGGACGGCTTGTTTCGCTTTTGGTATCGTTTTATCGCCAAAAATATGAGTTATATCGAGCTGGGTCACCCCAATGAATTATTGAAATATATTCTCCAATACTTGCCTAATTTCCTCGCTAGTGTTTTTGAAGATATTTCAAGAGAATGGGTAACGTATCAAATGAAACAAGGAAATATTCCTATCGTTTATGGTAAACTTGGCTCTTGGTGGGGAACAAATAAAAAGACAAAACGACAAGAAGAAATGGATGTTTGTGGTTTTGATATATCAGAAGAAAATATCCTTTTAGGTGAATGTAAATGGAAAAATACAAACATTGATTTAGCTGTTTTACAAGTTTTGCTACAAAGAGGCGAAGATTTGTTTAGTTGGCAGAATAAAGCGTATTTTGCGTTTTCTAAGACGGATTATAGCGATGAGGCAAAAAAATTTGCGCAAGAACATGATATTCAACTAATCACATTTCAGCAAATGGTCAATGATTTTAGGTAAAAATGCATAGAGAGATACAGAAAAAATCTACATTATTCGCCTTTTTGACGAGTAATGTAGATTTTTGCATGGTTAGGTCGATACCTATTTCTGATTGTTTTTCCGTATTTGACTAGCTGATAGCGAGTATCTGCTTTCTAATGCCCGATTCATTGAACGCAAGCCGCTAAAGCCATTAGCTAGGGCGATGTTGGTCAAAGTTTCGGATGTGTTCAAGATATCCTTATAAGCTGATTGCGCACGAACGTTTCGTATCCGCGA
Organism: Bacillota bacterium; assembly: GCA_023389005.1. Classification (GTDB taxonomy): domain Bacteria; phylum Bacillota; class Bacilli; order Lactobacillales; family Enterococcaceae; genus Enterococcus_E. Next base: position 1,872 of record JAEWFE010000066.1, on the reverse strand, counting down.
TGCCAGTGTGAAGGAATAATTGCCGGAATTTGGCTGAGTGGCTGTTCATTGAATAATTCATACCAAATTGGCAAAAATTCAACAGGTTGAACTAATTCATGTTCGGAGTACATATTCATTTCTCTGTATTCACCAATCCATACAGCGCCCCATATAAATTCGCGTCATTACCGAGTGTTGCGGCGATAATTTGCGGACGTTGCAAGGATAATTTTACGATTTTAATCCCCCGGTCTGTGATACTATCAGCCAATAAATCATATTGACGATTAATTTCCTCGATTAAAATGGGTTGCGCGCTAATACCACCGCCAATGGCATAGTGGGTTAAATCGAGCATCGCATGCATATCCAAAATTAATATAGCAATATCGCGACAGTAATTTTCAAAGATTTTCACAGCTTGTTCCTCTTTTTGCATAATCGCTTGAAAGGCAGCCTTGCCATCGCCGGGATTTTCAAAATGTAAAGCTTTGCCAATATCATGAATCATTTTCACGGCTGAACCACGTAAGCCATATAAAATCGGTTTATCTTCCAATTTCCCACCATATAGAAAACTTAATTCACCTGCTTGGAAATGGCTGCCACGGAAAATTTGCCCGTTTAAAATTAAGCCGCCACCGACACCTGTGCCCAAAGTGATAATTGCGCTATTCGGATGACCTTGCAAACTGCCTTGCCAATATTCCCCTAAGGCCCCAGCTTTACCATCGTTTTCGGCGCTTACTGCTACATCTGGTGCCTTGGTGTGAACGAGTTGCTTTAAATCAAGACCATCGATGAAAGGAAGTGCACCACCGTGATAGACTACCGCACTATGAGGATCGACTTTTCCTGGAATACTGAAGGCGATTCCCTGGATTTTTTCAGCTACTTCTGCCACTAATGAAAGAATTTGTTCTTTAAAGTCGTCTAAGTTCTTGGCTGTAGAAAGTTGTTTTTTGCTGATTATTTTACCATTCTTTGTCATCAGTGCACTTTTGATATTGGTACCACCGACGTCGATAATGAGATATTGTTCCATTTTCTTCACCTAATCTACCAGATATTTTTTGAAAAAGTTGATTTCGTCTAAATTACATTGTTGGGCGATGTCGTCTTTGATATTACAGTGAAAAACATGACCGCGTGGATGATTTTTATCGCCATAAATATGCAATTCATGATTAATCTCTTTGGCCATCAAGTAACCGTCTAATCGTATCGCTTGTTCATAAAGAAAATCTTTGTTGCTACTCATAATAAATAGTGGCGGCAAATTCTTAGTGAGGTATTTTTCGACATTGAGCACTTCTCGGTATTTTTCTTGAGCTTCTTTGGTAAAGTAGCCAGTGACCGCACCTTGTAGATTGTCTGGAAGGTGAATAAAGTAAGCCCCACAGTTTAAGGCGGCGGCACGAATCGTTAAATCAGGAAGTTCGAAGTTAAAGTATTGACGATAATTTTCATTGGTTAAAATAGCTAAGTATTGTTCGACCATTTGCCCACCCGCACTATCTCCAGCTAAAAAGACATTATTTAAGTCTAAATGATACTGCCTGGCATGTTCACAAAGCCAGCGCATGACCAAATCGACATCTTCTAGAATACCTGGAAAAGCAACGTCCGGACCTAAACGATAGGTAAAATTCACAAAAGCAAATCCTTCTTTGGCTAAAGACATGCCGTAAAATTGGTAAGTTTCTTTGGTGCCGTAAAACCAGCCGCCACCATGAATATGGACAATGACGGGAATATTTTTTTGCACATTTTTTGGTAAATATAAATCCAGCAAATGCCACTTTGGATCTGGTCCATAGCTTAGGTCATTGATGCGAGTGACTTCAGGGATTTCTAGTGGTAGATTCGCATCCCGTTTGTCATCATTTT
>JAEWFE010000040.1 GCA_023389005.1 Bacillota bacterium | reverse complement strand
CCTAAACCGACAACCAACCCCACGATGATAGCGAGGAGAATGTAAAGTACCATTGAATCACCTCCATACTATCGTTTTTTTAATGTAGTTTTAAATCTTGTTCAGAATAAATGAATCTACTTAGGTGCATAATAATATACACAGTTTTATTCTAATGTTTCCAACTTAGTGTGTCAACTTAAAAATCGCTATTCTATAAACTGGTACTTTGTTACACAAAAAGACCTCAGATGCCAAAAAAACTTAGGCGCTTGAGGTCTTTAACAGTCCATTATTCTAAATCTAATGTTTCTTGTTCGGCTTCTTCTGTCGCTTCAATGGTCGTACCATCACCAATACCATAGGCATCACGAACTTTAGCTAAAAGCTCGCTAACCATTTCTGGGTGATCTTTCATATAGTTTTTGACATTTTCGCGACCTTGTCCAATTCGCTCACCATTGTACGAATACCAAGCACCACTCTTATCAACTAAATCAACATCGACCGCCATATCTAGTAATTCCCCTTCTTGAGAAATTCCTTCGCCATACATGATATCAATTTCAGCGACTTTAAATGGTGGCGCCACTTTATTTTTCACGACTTTAATCTTGGTACGGTTACCTACAATATCGCTACCTTGTTTTAATTGTTCAGAACGACGCACTTCTAAACGAACGGTCGCATAGAACTTCAAGGCACGTCCACCAGGTGTGGTTTCTGGATTACCAAACATCACACCGACTTTTTCACGGATTTGGTTGATAAAAATCGCAATCGTCTTAGTCTTATTAATCGTACCAGATAATTTACGTAGGGCTTGAGACATTAAACGGGCTTGTAACCCAACATGTGTATCCCCCATTTCGCCATCGATTTCGGCACGTGGCACTAAAGCGGCAACTGAGTCAATAACAATAATATCGATTGCTCCACTAGATACAAGTGCATCGGCAATTTCTAGTCCTTGTTCACCGGTATCTGGCTGTGATAAAAGTAATTCGTCAATATTCACGCCTAGCTTTTTGGCATAGGCTGGATCTAAAGCGTGTTCGGCATCGATAAAGGCTGCAGTTCCACCTTGTTTTTGAACTTCAGCAATCGCATGTAAAGCAACTGTGGTCTTACCAGAACTCTCTGGACCATAAACTTCAATAATGCGACCGCGTGGATAGCCACCTACGCCCAAAGCAACATCTAGTGCGAGTGAACCACTTGGCACTGTGGAAATTTGTTGGTCGGCTTTTTCGCCAAGTTTCATCACAGAGCCTTTACCAAAGTTTTTTTCTATTTTTTTCAAGGCATTGTCTAAAGCTGTTTTACGATCATCGGCCATAATTTTTCTCCTTTCATGAATCCTTCTACTCGATTCAAACTCAATTTTATCATAAACGTTTCTAGGCAAAAATGCAAGCAAAAACGAACAGATATTCGATTTTGTTTCATGCTATGACACACCCTATGCTTCCGCCAAAAGCGCACGGTAAACGAGATTTAGTCCAAACATAACAGCTGCTTGGCGAATTTCATTGCGTCCATGGGGAAACTGTTTGCAATAGGTCTGTACCCCATTTGGAGTCGCCAAAGCTATCCAGACCGTTCCAACTGCTTGGCCTTCTAATTGATCCGGTCCTGCCACGCCACTAAAAGCAATGGCATAATCCGTTTGTGCTTTTTGCTGCATATTTTTCGCCATTAAGGTAACACAAGCTTCACTCACCGTCCCGACTTCTCGTAAATAATCGGCATCAATATCTAATAAAGCCGCCTTCATCTCAAGCGAATACGTGACCACGCCGCCTTTAAAGACTTGCGATACCCCCGGATATTGTCCTAAAGTGGAAGCAAATAGTCCAGCTGTCAAACTCTCAGCCACACTGATTGTCCGATTTTTCTCTTTTAATTGGGCAATCATCGCCTCGGCTAAAGAAAAATCATCGCCATAACCATAAAAGTAAGCACCGGCCAAAGCTTGAATTTTCTCCTCTAATTCATCAAGCAACCTATCCGCTTGATCTTGGGTAGATGCATTGGCTGTCAAGCGCAACGTCACTTCATTGGTTTTGGCATAGGGAGCGATCGTTGGGTTAGTCTGATGGTCAATGAAATCCGCTAAAAGCGTGACTAACTGCGATTCGCCAATCCCATAAAAACGCAATACCCGAGAATAGAGTTTCGTATCTTGTGGGTTAATTTCACGCAAAAGTGGCACAACATTTTGACGAAACATCGCTTTTAACTCGCGCGGTGGCCCAGGCAATAATAAATAGTGAGTATGATCGCTATCTTCATAATAAATACCGACCGCTAGACCATTTGGATTGGCAATACCCCGACCATCCTTAAAAGTGAGGGCTTGTAATAAATTATTTTCGGTCATTTCGCGCTTGGTCTTGGCAAAATAATCCATCAAACGTGCATGCCCTGCTGGATCATAGACTAATGCTTGATTGACAAATTTGGCTACAGTTTGCTTGGTTAAATCATCTTGCGTAGGCCCCAACCCACCACAAAGCACGATTAAATCACTCCGACTTTTGGCGCGCTCAAGACAGGCCGTCAATCGCTTTTCATTATCTCCGACTGCGACATGATAATAAACATTAATCCCCAAATTGGCTAATTGCTCTGAAAGATAGGCGGCATTAGAATTCACAATTTGTCCCATCAAAATCTCTGTTCCGACTGCAATGATTTCTGCATTCATGCATTTTCACCTCTACTTATTAAATACGAAAAAAAGGCCAGAAAACTTCTGAACCTTTTTTAAATTACATTGAACCTTTAAATACATCCTTGTTTTTGATAAAGTAATCTGCCCCTGAATAAATGGTAAACACTAGACATGCATATAATAAAATTAAGTCTACCGGAATATTCAAAGCCGCAAAAGGAATATTATTCAATAACAAGAAAATAATCGCAAACATCTGCGTTGCGGTCTTAATCTTGCCTGGCCACGCTGCTGCCATAACCTCGCCGTGTTCGACTAGCAAGAGACGTAAACCAGTCACCGCTAATTCACGACACACGATAATCGCCACGACCCAAGCTGGTGCCTTGCCTAACTCGACTAATAAAATGAAGGCTGTCATCACCAACATCTTATCGGCTAGTGGATCGGCAAATTTCCCAAAGTTGGTCACTAAGCCACGCGCTCTGGCAATCTGACCGTCCAACCAGTCTGTAAAACTCGCCACCGCAAAAATAATGGCTGCTAATAAATGCGTGATTAATAATGTTTGTCCCATGACTTCGATACTGCCTAAATGAATAGGCGCAGCTAACATAATGATGAATAACGGAATCATAAAAATACGTAAAACCGTTAACTTATTAGGTAAATTCAACACTTACACCGTCTTTCTAAATCCTTATTGGCATCACTTTAATTGACAATTACATTTCCAAATTATACATGAAATGCATGAATTTTTCCATTTTATTTACAAAAATACGTTTATTGTGCTTGTGTCGTTGTTTGATTGGCTTGGGTGCCTTGGTTTTGATAGCTGATGATAAAGTCTAGATTCCTTTTCGTCGCCTTATAAGAAGGGTTCTTGAAATCTAATTTTTGACTGTTGACTTGAATCTCGACATTGTCACTTGCGCCTAACACAATCGTACCTTGTGTCACTTGATCAGGCAGTGTGTAGGTTTGTTCGACACCGGCTTGCAAAGTATATTGATATAAATAGCTACCATTGACCATCACCCCTACCCAACAAGGACCATTGACGCCTTTAAATTGGAAGGTAATCGGCGCCTTGGCTTGATTGATAGCCACTTGCGCTTGGACAGCCGAAAGTTGGGTCACAGACATTTCTAGCTTATTCTTCTCTTCTTTCGTTGTGCTAGTCGTGCTGCTTTCTTTAGTACTTTCACTTGTGCTACTACTTGAAGAAGTATGACTAGTAGAAGATTTGCTGCTTGCTTGCTTTTCCACACTGCTAGGCGCTTCAATCATCGACGTACTCTTATAATCTTGTAAAGTCGTATAACCGACAATAATCAAGATAACTAAAGCGATACTACCTAAGACAATAATCGGAATATAGTCTTTTTGTTTGCCACGACGGCTCATTTGGGTGTGCACCTGTGTTCGGGTACTTTGAACTTCTGCCACTTGTTCACGCTTTGGCAATTCTGGCAACAATTGATCCTCATCGCCATCAAAAGCCGCCACTAATTTCTCGCCATTAATCCCTACCGCTTGAGCATATTGACGGATAAAGGTCCGCACATAATAATCCCCTGGCAAGCGGTCAAAGGCACCTTGCTCCAAAGCCTCCAAATAGCGCTTTTGAATCTTGGTCATTTGTTGCAATTCATCTAATGATATCTTTTTATTTAAACGGGCTTCTCTCAATGTTGCACCAATGATTGTTTCGTTACCCACGTACTATCTACCCCAGTCTGTTAAAAATTCTTAGCTCTATTAGAATATCACAAATCGCGGCATTTTCCTGTAATTTTCCATCAAAAATTTAAACTATTTTCAAAAAATTAAACATTTCGCTTACTGTGTGCCATCGATGTAGCAAAAAAAGTGACATCTTTGCAATAAAAGACGCCACTTATATAGCTTATTCTGGAATTAAATCAAAGCGACTAAAACCAGCTTCACAGATAAATTGATCCGCTGCTTGATAGATATCCTCTAAGGTAATGCCTTTAATGATGTCTGGCATATCAAACAAGGTCAACTCGCCAAATAAATCTTGGGTAAATTGGTTGGCAATAT
>JAEWFE010000036.1 GCA_023389005.1 Bacillota bacterium | reverse complement strand
GAGTGGAGAAAATGTCAAAAATTTTAGTTTTCGGACATCAAAATCCAGATACTGATGCAATTGGTGCAGCGATTGCATTTGCGAACTTACAAAAAGAATTAGGTAAAGATGCTGAGGCAGTGGCTTTGGGTGAACCAAATGAAGAAACAGCTTTTGCCTTAAATCACTTTGGATTAACTGCCCCGCGTGTGGTTGAAACTGTGGCTAATGAAGTGGAACAAGTGATGTTGGTAGATCACAATGAATTCCAACAAAGTGCTGCTGATATTGAAAAAGTGGAAATATTAGCAGTCGTTGATCATCACCGTATTGCAAACTTCCAAACAGCAAATCCATTATATTATCGTGCAGAACCAGTTGGCTGTACTTCAACAATCATTTTGAAACTATATAAAGAAAATAATGTTGAAGTTCCAAAAAATATTGCGGGAATTATGCTTTCTGCTATTGTATCTGACACTTTATTATTTAAATCACCTACTTGCACACAAGAAGATGTTCAAGCTGCGAAAGAACTTGCTGAGATTGCTGGTGTTGATTTAGAAAGTTATGGTTTGGAAATGTTAAAAGCAGGTACAAACTTAGGAACTAAATCAGCAGTTGAATTAATTGATCTAGATGCTAAAAGCTTCCCAATGGGTGGTAGCAACTTAAGAATCGCTCAAGTAAATACTGTTGATTTAGCTGAAGTTTTTGCGCGTCAATCTGAATTAGAATCAGCTATGCAAGAGGCAAATGCTGCTAATGGCTATGATTTATTTGTGTTAGTCGTTACAAATATTTTAGATAGTGATTCTGAAATTTTAATTGTGGGTGAACCAAAAGAAAATGTTGAGAAAGCCTTTAATGTAACTCTCGACAACAACCGTGCACTATTAAAAGGTGTTGTGTCACGTAAAAAACAAGTGGTTCCTCAATTAACTGCTGCATTTGAAGGTTAAGTTAAGACTTAAAATCAGTAGAAGGCATTGTGCTTTTTGCTGATTTTTTATTTTTTTAGGATGTTTGGAGGTTTTTATGGAATTCTTTTACGGACAAAAATTCCAGAAAATTGCACCATTAATTCATAGCTCTTTTTTTATGGAATTGGTAAAGTACTTAAATACACATCAAGATGTTACCCTACGTCAATTAAAAGCTGATTTAACTACTGATGCACATTTTGATAAACGCTTAGATACTTTAATTGCCTATGGTCTCATTAGGCGTCAAGCAAGAAGATATACTTTGCATTTCCCAATTTATAGTGAAATCATCAAAGATAATACATTTAACGAGGTTGTTGATCCAGCGACTACGATTGAATTAGCTAGAAATTTAAAACCGTTAGAAAATGATAACTTTTATGCGATGGATATTGCTATGTTTGCTCATTTTGATGTACGGTCGAATGGATATATGCACATCGAGACGCTTTATAATGATGTAACCGGGCTACATCTTGCAGGATATTTACAAGCTTGTCAGCAGCAAATGCATTTAGACAAATATACTGAAATGTATAACTTGTTGGGGGATGTAGATGCTCAATATTTATTAGACCAATATGAAGTTTTATTCGATAAAATTCTACATAAACGCCGTCGCATCAGGGATTCTATCTTTGTTCAGTCAGCAATCGATTTTGGCTTTGTTCAGAGAGAGGAACAATTAGTATTTACACCGGATTTGTTATTGGATACGCATGTAAATATTGCACCAGAGTTATTAGAAAAGTTTGCTCAAAAATCGGCTTGCGAACAAAGAATGCTACTGACGCAAATTCTAAATAATAACGATGTAAATTTAATTCAAAATATATCATTAGAAAACATGGGTAATTAAAAATAAATATCGTTTCAGATAGTCTGAATTTATTTCTAGATAAGGAATAATCCAGGCTATTTTTTTGCGATTTTTTGAAAATATGAAAAATAAGACAATGCTATTCACAATCTTTCAAATGTTTTTCAAAGTTATCTTATGCGTTTACAATAACTTTTTGTAAATTTCATAAAAAGAGGTGTATTTTGTTATATACAGTAAGCTTGTGAAAAATATTTTGCTAAATAAAATTAATCATTTGTCAATATCGAATTGGATGAAGTTAAATGATGTTAATTTTATTAGGGATTTTTACTAATAATATTTAGGTAAACTGTTTTATCTTTGGAATAATATTTTTTTTGAAGAAATTTGCACAATTTTATTAGTTATTATCTTTAGAAAATGTTATACTGGTATTGTAAATTGTTGGTTGTTATTTATCTATTGGATGTTCTAATGGGTAAGAATTGGTTAATAAGGGTAGGCGATTTTATGACAAGTACCAAAGAATTTTTAGAAGCTGAGCAACATTTTTTGACAGGTGAAAATTTTTATCTGCATCATTTGTTAGGTTGTCAGTTTGCAGATGGTTCCTACACTTTTCGAGTATGGGCACCGAATGCGCAACAAGTTTGGTTACAAGGAGACTTTAACCAGTGGGCTGATTCAATGCCGATGAAAAAAAGAGATTCTGGCATCTGGGAGATTTCTGTCGAGCAAGATATTAAAGGTCAGCTTTATAAGTATAAGATTCGTCAAGCTGATGGCACGGAATGTATGAAGTTTGATCCAATGGCAATCCGTTATGAAGCTAGACCAAATAATGCTGCTGAAGTTTACCATTTACCGGCTAAAAAGTGGAAAGATGGTTTATGGAAAGGTCGTCAAAAACGTTCCAATTTCTTTAAACGTCCAATGAATATCTATGAAGTACATGCGGGTTCATGGAAACGTCATGCAGATGGTACTGCCTATACTTTTAGTGAATTGGCAGAAGAATTAATTCCTTATTTGGTAGAAATGCATTATACACATGTGGAGTTTATGCCATTGACCGAGCATCCTTTAGCTGCTTCATGGGGGTATCAAACAACGGGCTATTTTGCTTTAGCTCACGAATATGGTACACCTGAGGAATTTCAAGATTTTGTTGAACAATGTCATTTAAACAATATAGGGGTATTTATGGACTGGGTTCCTGGGCATTTCTGTGTGAATTATGATGCATTAGCGTATTATGATGGTACGCCAACTTATGAATATCAAGAAGAATGGCGTGCAAAAAATATCCGTTGGGGTGCACTTAATTTTGATTTAGGGAAACCACAAGTTCAAAGTTTTATTCTGTCTAGTGCGATGTTTTGGTTAGAGACTTTCCATCTAGATGGTATTCGGGTAGATGCGGTTTCTAATATGATTTATCGCGATTACGACGAAGGTGAATGGCACCCAAATCATGAAGGAGGTAATCGCAATTTCGAAGGCTATTACTTCTTACAAAAGATGAATGCAGTGATTAAATTGGCCCATCCAGAAGTTGTGATGATTGCTGAAGAAAGTTCTGCTGATACCAAAGTTACTGGCATGATTGAAACAGGAGCGCTAGGCTTTGATTACAAGTGGAATATGGGGTGGATGAATGATATCTTGAAATTTTATGAGATGGATCCGGTCTATCGTAAATATCATTTCAACTTAGCCACATTCTCTTTTATGTACATGTTTAACGAAAACTTTATTCTATCACTTTCTCATGATGAAGTGGTCCATGGTAAGAAGAGTTTAATGCATAAGATGTGGGGCGATCGTTACAAACAATTTGCCCATCTTCGTAATATGTATACTTTCCAAATGGCTCATCCAGGTAAAAAATTACTCTTTATGGGTAGTGAATGGGGACAGTTTTTGGAATGGAAATATGCTGAAGGTCTTGAATGGCGTGATTTACAAGATGATATGAATGCCAAAATGCAACACTTCACCAAAGTTTTAAATCAACTGTATCATGATGAACGTTCACTCTGGGAATTAGATGATGAAAATACAACGATTGAGTTTATTGACGCAGATAATAGCGAAGATTCTGTTTTGAGTTTTATCCGCCGTGGCAAGACTAAAAAAGACTTCTTGATTTTTGTTATCAATTTTGCACCTGTCGAACGTAAAGACTTTGCAATTGGTGTTCCTTATGCTGGTGAATATGAGGAATTATTAAATACAGAAATGGCAGAATTCGGCGGAACTTGGGTAAAACCTAATGCGCCAATGACTGCTGAGAAAAAGTCCTATAAGGATTTTCACTATCAGATTCAGACGATTGTTCCTTCGTTAGGTGCCTTAATTATCAAACCTAAGAAAGTGAATGTTCGTTCTAAATAAATTTTGTTGTGCTGTCGAAAGGAGGGAAGGTGAATTATTTCACCGAATGAATGAAAACTGAAATGCTTGCAATGATTTTAGCTGGTGGTCAAGGTACCCGTTTAGGAAAATTGACAAAAAATATTGCCAAACCAGCTGTTCCTTTTGGAGGTCGTTACCGTATCATCGATTTTACATTGAGTAATTGTGCGAACTCCGGTATTAAAAATGTAGGTGTTGTGACACAGTATCAACCGCTTGCTTTAAATAGCCATATCGGAAATGGCTCTAGCTGGGGATTGAGTGGGATTAATACAGGGGTGACCGTTTTACAACCTTATTCAAGTTCAGAAGGTAGTAAATGGTTTGAAGGGACTGCGCATGCTATCTTCCAAAATATTGATTATATTGATCAAATGGACCCTCAATATGTGCTTATCTTATCTGGTGACCATATTTACAAAATGGACTATGAAGATATGTTGTTAAACCACAAGAAAAATAATGCCTCGTTATCGGTTGCAGTTATTGAAGTACCAATGCATGAAGCTTCACGTTTTGGTATTATGAATACAGACGAAAATGATCGTATCATTGAATTTGAAGAAAAACCAAAAGAACCGAAAAATAATTTGGCTTCAATGGGTATCTATATCTTTAACTGGGGCCGTTTACGTAATGTCTTAATGAACAGCCATACAAAAGAAAATGATATGAATGACTTCGGTAAAAACGTCATTCCATTCTATCTTGATAGTGGTGAAAATGTGGTTGCTTATCGATTCAGTGGATATTGGAAAGATGTGGGTACAATTGATTCATTATGGGAAGCAAATATGGAATTTATTGATCCAAGCCTAGATTTAGCGATGCGCGATAAATCATGGCGAATCTATTCTAAAAACCGTATTGCGCCACCTCATTCAATTACTGAAACTGGTTCAGCTAAAAACTCTTTAATTTCTGATGGTTGTTATATTGCTGGTACCGTTGATCACTCTATTCTTTCTGATGAAGTGCAAGTAAAAGAAGGTGCAAGTGTAAAAGACAGTGTAATTATGTCTGGCGCAACAATTGGTAAAAATGTAACAATTAACCGTGCCATTATTGGTGAAAATGCAATTATTGGTGATAACGCAGTAATCGATGGTACAGATGAAATTGCTGTCGTTGGATATTCTGAAGTGATTGGAGTGGCTGCTGATGAAGACTAATAGAATGTGTGCTTTTTTAGGAAATCTGCATAATTATGAAGGGTTAGCTCCATTAACGGATCATCGCCCTGTGGCAACTTTGCCATTTGATAGTAAATATCGCTTAATTGACTTTAATTTATCATCTATCGCTAATTCTAATATCCATTCAGTATTTATGGTGTTTAACTACGATGAAAGTCGTTCTGTTTTTGACCATTTAGGAGGTGGGACTGAATGGAATCTTGACGGTATCAATAACCGTTTCTTCATTCATTTGTTTGAACGAGAAGCAGAAAAAATGAAAGAGCACAATGGCTATTACGATGCTGTTATTGATTATTTAGAAAAAGCAAAATCAAAATATATGGTTTACTTCAGTAGTAAAGTTTTATGTAATATTGATTTAAAGGCTTTATTAAATATTCATTTATTACATGAAGAACATAGCGATTTAACCGTTGTATACAAAAAAATGCCAAGAGAAGATATTTACGATACCGATTTGGTATTGAATTTTAATGAAGACGGTAAAGTAGCGAGCAAAACAAGTGGGAAAGATGTAGCTGAAGGTGAAATTGCCAATCTTTGTACCGATATTTATATTGTAAAAGTAGAACGACTTTTAGCAGCTTTACGTCAAAGCCAAAAAGAGGGTGTTTGGACTCACGTGGAAAGTTGTTTGCGTTCAATGATTGATGAAAATACTACTGCGTATGAATATACTGGTTATTTAAGTAATATTTTTGATGTGAAATCTTACTATAAAGCAAATATGGATATGTTGACGCCTGCTAAGTTCAATTCATTAATGTATGCAAACCAAAAAATCTATACAAAAGTTCATAATGAATTTCCAACTTACTACTCTGATTCTGCCGTTGTTAATAATGCACAGTTCGGTACTGGTTGTGAAGTTGAAGGTGAAGTTGTTCATTCTATACTTGGCCGTACAGTAGTGGTTAAACAAGGTGCTAAAATTGAAGATTCCTTAGTTCATTCTTCTTGTGTAATCGGTGAAGGAGCTAAAATTCAATATGCAGTTTTAGATAAAAATTGTAAAGTAGCGGACCATGTTTCAATTATTGGTACGCCAGAAAATCCAGTAGTGGTATCTAAAGCAAGTAATGTAACAGAAGATATTATTGGAGGCTAATGTATTAATGAAAATTTTATTTGCAGCAAGTGAATGTGCTCCTTTTTTTAAAACAGGTGGCTTAGGTGATGTCGCTGGTGCACTTCCTAAAGCTTTAGCAAAAGAAGGTGTGGAAGTTGCTGTAGTCATGCCATACTTCAAAAAGATGAATGAAGCTTATAAAGAAAAAGTGGAAGATGTCGTAAATTTTGAAGTAAAAGTGGGCTGGCGCAGTCAATATTGTGGCATTAAAACCTTGAAATTAGGGGATGTCAGATATTATTTCATTGACAACTTATACTATTTTAATCGTGATCAATTATATGGATATTATGATGATGGTGAAAGATTTGCCTTTTTCCAACAAGCTATTATTGAAATGATGGAACGAGTTGATTTTATTCCAGATATCTTGCATGTCAATGATTACCATACAGCGATGATTCCATTTTTATTACGTGAAAAATATCATTGGATTGAAGCGTATCGTCCAATTAAAACTATCTTGACTATTCATAATTTGGAATTCCAAGGCAAGTTTAATCGTAGCGTCTTATCTGATTTATTTGGAATGTCAGCTGAGCGTTACGATGATGGCACCATTGAATTTGAAAACTGTGTAAACTTTATGAAAGCTGGAATTCTTTATGCCAATAAGATTACTACAGTCTCACCTTCTTATGCACAAGAAATTCAAACGCGTGAATTTGGCTGTGGACTTGATGTCATTTTAAGAATGGAGAATAGTAAATTATCCGGGATTGTCAATGGTATTGATATGGAAGTCAATAATCCAGCAACAGATAGCCATTTACCACATCACTATTCAAAAGAGGATTTAAGTGGTAAGGCTGAAAACAAACGACTATTGCAAGAAAAGATGCATTTACCACAACGTGAAGATGTTCCAGTCATTGGGGTGGTTAGTCGTCTAACTTATCAAAAAGGGTTCCATTTGCTTGTGGAAGAGTTAGAAAATCTATTGCAATTTGATGTTCAATTTGTCTTGTTAGGTACAGGTGATCCGCGATTTGAAGCTGCCTTTAGTCAAATTGGGGCACGTTATCCAGAAAAAAGTGCAATCAATATTGATTTTAATTTAGGTTTGGCTCAATTGATTTATGCAGGCTCAGATATATTCTTAATGCCTTCTGCTTTTGAACCATGTGGCTTATCACAAATGGTGGCGATGAGATATGGTACTTTACCTGTTGTTCATGAAATCGGTGGTTTGAAAGATACAGTTGTTCCTTACAACCCAATTACCAATGAAGGTACGGGATTTGGATTTAATGACTTTAGACCATTTATTATGATGCAAACACTCTTACAAGCTGTTGATTTATATGCCAATCATCGGCAATATTGGGATCAATTGGTTCAAAATGCGATGAGTCGTGATTTCAGTTGGCATCAAAGTTGTATGATTTATTTACAATTATATAATTCAATCCTTTAATGATTAAAGATGAATAAGGCAAAATTTCCAAGAGGTTTCATCTTTTTGGAGTTTTGCCTTTCAATGTCATTTGATTTATTTAGACATACATACGAGGGGGAAAAGAAGATGTCGGAACGTCAAGTAATGACACGTGATGAATTTATTGAAGATTTAAGAAAAAGATTAAGGGAAAATTTTGCGATGGAAATTGAAACAGCAACACCAAATGAGTTGTTTGTTGCTATTGGTCAAATTGTACGAGCAAGCTATGCGGATTCATGGCATCGTACACGTCAACGTTATTTAGAACATAAACAAAAACAATCTTATTATTTTTCTATTGAGTTTTTGCCAGGACGCATGTTGAAGAGTAATTTATTAAGCTTAGGTATGTTGGATATGGTGCGTGATACAGTAGAAGATTTTGGCTTTGACTTTGATGATGTCCTTCGTGTCGAAAATGATATGGCTTTAGGAAATGGTGGCTTAGGTCGTTTAGCATCTTGTTTCTTAGATTGTTTGGCTTCACGTGAATTACCAGGTAACGGCAATGGAATTCGTTATGACTATGGTTTGTTCAAACAACAATTTGTTGACGGCTATCAAGTCGAATTGCCGGATGCTTGGTTAAAGAGTGGCAATGTTTGGGAAGTTCGTCGTGAAAGTGAATCGGTCAACGTTCATTTTGGTGGTAATGTTTATATGAAACCGATGCCTGATGGTAGTTTAAAACCTGTTGCTGAAAACGAACGAATCTTAAAAGCTGTGCCATATGATACAGGTGTTGTTGGTTATGAAAATGATACAGTAAATACTTTACGTCTATGGAGTGTAGAAATTCCAGCCTCTGAAGAAGGAAAATATCGTAGTATTGAAGAACGACG
>JAEWFE010000324.1 GCA_023389005.1 Bacillota bacterium | reverse complement strand
GACTGACAGTGTATGATAGTAAGTATTCAAGGATTTTCCGTAGTACAGTCGCAAAAACCAATTGTAAAAGGAACGAACAGAAGCAATACCAGCTTAAGTTGATTTATTAACTTGAGAAGGTATTTTTTTCTGAAAAATGATAATGAAAATCAAAATGTTCATTTCTATCAATTTTGAAGTCAAAAAAATAAAGTATAGCCCAGAAATTTGCTCTGTACTTTAAAAAACTGGTTAAATGAAGATGAAATCGCTCCCTTATTTTTTAGTATTGGTGGAATTAAAAGGTACTTTTTAAACAAAAACTACACATAAGAAATAAAAAAATAAAAAAAGTATTGCAATGTAATTGCTTTCAGTGTATGCTATATCTATAAACGCGCGTTCATGGGATGTTCATCGTATAAAAAAAGGTGGAAATGAGCGTATCGTTTTTCTTTTTAACAAATCATGAACGCGCGTTTATGAGTTTGAATCAAGCAGCAATATAAGAAGGCGAACTGCAAGACCTTCATTTTAAGGAGAAGTGTTATGGAGAAAATAAGTTTAGGAATAGACATAGGAGGGACGTTCATTAAGTATGCATTAATAGACAAGCAACATCGCATCAAAGAGAAGTGGAAAGTAGAAACGGTTAAGTACAATACAGCCGACGAATTTTACGATTATATATGTTCAAATATAAGAAATATAGATGAAATTGACAAAATCGGTGTAAGCGCACCCGGCCTTATTGATGAAGATTCGAATGTTAAATCCTATGCTGCTCCTAACGTAGCTATAATGTACGGCACAAATATCAATAATGAAATCAACAAAAGGACAAATAAAAAAGTGTCCGCAATCAATGATGCAAAAGCGGCAGGTTTATGTGAGTTTAAAATTTGAAATGCAAAGGGATACAAATCTTCAGCGTTTTTGATTATAGGTACAGGAACAGGCGGATGCATATGCGACGAAAACGGAGTTGTGTATGGAAAAGATTCGTTTGCGGGGGAATTCCATAATATGCCTTTTGTAAACGCTGAGATAGGCGGCCTTGATAAGATGGGTGATTATGCTTCGATAACCGGATTGGTTAATTTATACAATAAAAAAGCTAATCGGGAGGAGCAGGTTCAGTATGGAAATGAGGTTTGCAAGAAGTACCTAAACGGAAATGAATCAGCTGTGTCTTCAGTAGATGAATGGATAGGAAACATAGTGGCCCAATTAATAGTAATCACCGTTTTTTATAATCCTGAAGTGATATGCATCGGTGGAGGAATATCCGAAGAAAACTGGTTCATCGATAAAGTAAGAGAAACGTATAAGAAAACCTGTAGGGAGTATTTAGAAGCGGATTTTATTACTACCGAAATCAATAGATGCAAGTATAATAACGATGCCAACATACTGGGTGCTGTTATAAAAGCTTCTATCTAAAATACACAACAGTTTTTTTTCAAGAAAGAATGTTTGAAAATAAATTTATATTGAAAACGGAGGATAAGATTCAGTGATATACGAAGAATTAGACAAATTCCAAGATGATTTCCTATGGGGATCGGCATCTGCAGCGTATCAGGTTGAAGGAGCATGGGACAAAGATGGAAAGGGGGAAAGTGTATGGGATGTGTACACCCGCCAACCGGGGACAACATTTAAGAATACAAACGGGAATATCGCGGTCGACCATTACAATAGATACAAAGAAGACGTAGCTTTAATGGCTGAAATGGGATTGAAAGCTTATAGATTCTCAATTGCATGGACACGTATTTATCCCAATGGAAGAAATGAAGTAAATGAAGAAGGCTTAAAATTTTATGAAAACTTGATAGATGAACTTATCGCGAACAATATCCAACCAATCATTACGTTGTACCATTGGGATTTACCTCAACATCTTCAAGATTTGTACGGCGGATGGGAATCAAGAGAAATCATTCATGATTTTAATGAATACTGTGTAACGTTATTCAAGAGATTTGGGAATAAAGTTAAGCACTGGGTATCATTGAATGAACAAAATATATTTGTAACACTAGGTTACGTAACCGCTATGCACCCGCCAGCTGTTAAAGATCAAAAGAGAATGCTTGAGGCGAATCATATAGCGAACTTAGCTAATGCTACCGTAATTGAATCCTTCAAAAAATATGTTCCAGACGGTATGATTGGACCAAGCTTTGCATTTGGACCAGTTTATCCATTCAGTTGCGATCCAAAAGATGTTTTATCCGCAGAAAATGCAGAGGATTTAAATTGCAATTGGTGGCTCGATGTTTATTGCAAAGGTAAATATCCAGTGTTCGCTTTTAAATATTACGAAAGACTTGGAATCGCACCCACTATTGAAGATGGAGATCTTGAATTGTTGGAAAGAGTAAAACCAGATTTTATCGGAATAAATTATTACCAAACAAGCACAGTTGCATTCAATCCGCTTGATGGAGTAGGGCAATCTGAAGGTATCAATAACACAGGTAAAAAAGGCACCACTAAAGAAAGTGGATTACCCGGAGTTTATAAAAATGCAAAAAATGCACATCTGGAAACAACAAATTGGGACTGGGCAATTGATCCTACTGGTTTAAGAATTGGACTAAGAAGATTGACCAGCAAATATAATCTTCCAATACTTATTACAGAAAACGGGCTTGGAGAATTCGACAAGCTTGAAGAAGACGACACTGTCAATGATGCTTACAGAATCGATTACTTGAGCGCACATATCAAGGCTTGTAAAGAAGCAATAACAGATGGTGTTGATCTTCTAGGCTACTGCACGTGGTCATTTACAGATTTGTTAAGCTGGTTGAATGGTTATCAAAAACGCTATGGATTTGTGTATGTTGACAGAGATGAAAATGATCAAAAAGATTTGAGAAGAATCAAAAAGAACAGCTTCTATTGGTACAAAAATGTTATTCGCACCAATGGAGAAGAGTTATAAGAATTGTTCACAATCAATGAATATGAAAAAACAAGGAGAGATAGACCATGAAAAAAATTTTACTAGTATGTTCAGCAGGAATGTCCACAAGTTTGCTTGTGACCAAAATGAGAAACTCCGCAAAGGAAAAAGGAATTGAAGTAGAAATAGATGCCCTTCCAGTTGCAGAGGCAAGTACGGCCGTTGATAATGTCGACATCGTTCTTTTAGGACCACAAGTGCGTTTCCAGAAAGGGAACGTTGAAAAACTTGTAAAAGGCAGAATTCCCGTAGAAGTGATGGACATGCGGCTGTATGGAATGATGGATGGAAAAGCGATTTTAGAAGACGCTTTACAAAAAATAAACTAGGAAAAGAGGTTAAAAAAATGAGTTTTATGGACAAATTTCAAAGTGCTATAGAAAGATTGTTAGTGCCTTTATCTACAAAGTTGAACGCTCAAAGACACATATGCGCAGTAAGAGATGCTTTTATTTTATCATTCCCATTAACGATGGCAGGATCATTGATGGTGTTATTGAATAATGTTTTCTTGTCAGCAGATGGATTCATGTTTAAAATCTTGCAATTCGATAAACTTTTTCCGGGTATTGTTAAATTCCAAGCAGTGTTCGCTCCAGTTGTTAAAGGTTCAGCTGATATTTTCTCGATTTTGATTGTGTTTTTGATAGCCAGAAACCTTGCGAAACTAATGGAAGGCGATGATTTGTTGACAGGTTTGACCGCAATCTCTGTTTATTTCATCATCTATCCTGATTATTTCAATAATGAAGGAGTAAATTATCTAACAAATCAATATATGGGCGCACAAGGGTTGTTTGTAGCAATTTTGGTTGGGCTCTTGGTCGGCGAACTAATGTCTAGATTAGCAAAATCAGATAAGTTAGAAATTAAAATGCCAGAACAAGTACCTTCAGCAGTTGCAAGAT
>JAEWFE010000307.1 GCA_023389005.1 Bacillota bacterium | reverse complement strand
AATATTCATTTTTTTAATAAAAAAGGCTTGATTTATTAATCTATAAACGTTACATTTTAAGAAAACCTTTCTAAAAGGAGGAGATTTAAAAAGTGAAAGTTGCAAAATTTGGAGGAAGTTCACTTGCCAGTTCAGATCAAGTGAGAAAGGTAGTGAACATTATTAAAGATGATCCTGCACGTAGATATATTGTTGTTTCGGCACCAGGAAAGCGTCACAGTGATGATATCAAAGTGACAGATTTATTAATTTCTCTACATGATAAGCTGATTGCCGGCAAAGACCCTTCTCGCTTAATAGAAGCTATTTATAATCGTTATGAAGAAATTGGCCAAGCTTTTCACGTCGATGCACAAATTCTTACCGCTATTCGTGAAGATTTGGAAAAGTTACGTACGCTTGAAACAAAAGGAAATGAACACCTTTATGATATTATTTTATCTCGCGGGGAAGATAATAATGCACGCTTAATTGCTGGTGTGTTAAAAGCTGAGGGACTAAAAGCACGCTATATTTCCCCTAAAGAAATCGGAATGTATGTAACAGATGAGCCCAAGAATGCACGTATTTTGAATAAGGCTTACCCAATCATTCATAAGTGGGCAAAAAATCCTGATATCTTAGTTATTCCTGGTTTCTTTGGAATTACTGAAGAAGGAAATATTTGTACTTTTTCTCGTGGTGGCTCTGATATTACTGGCGCTATTATCGCGGCCGGCATGAATGCTGAATTATACGAAAACTTTACTGATGTGAATGGTATTTATTCCGCACACCCTGGTATTATTCATGAACCAGAATTAATTAAAGAAATCAGTTACCGAGAAATGCGTGAATTAGCTTATGCAGGTTTTTCTGTCTTCCACGATGAAGCTTTGATTCCTTCATTCCAAGCAAAAATTCCCGTGGTGATTAAAAACACGAATAACCCTACTCATCCAGGTACACAAATTGTCCATGAAAAACACAAACATGAAAAAACGGTTGTCGGAATTGCTAGCGATGGTGGGTTTAGCATGATTTATATCAGCAAATATCTCATGAACCGTGAAGTAGGCTTTACCTTACGTGTATTACAGATTCTCAAAGATTTCAATATCAAATATGAACATATGCCTTCTGGAATTGATGATATTTCCATTATTTTACGAGCAAACCAACTGACAGAAGAAACAGAAGAAGAACTCCTTCGAAAAATTGCCTATGAAATTGACCCTGATGAATTACGTATTAAGCACAATATTACGATGGTGGTTGTCGTTGGCGAAGGTATGCGTGAAAAAGTGGGTGTCACTGCTGAAAGTACGGCTGCGCTTGCCAGAAAGAGAATTAATATCGAAATGATTAATCAAGGCTCCTCAGAAGTAAGCATCATGTTTGGTATACAAGATAAAGATGAAAAAGCAGCGATTCGTTCACTTTATTACACCTTCTTTGACTAATTGATAAGCATAAAAAAGAAGGCAGGAAGACCTAAATAATAGTCTTTCCTGTCTTTTTTTAATGATGTTTTTGCTTTTCAAGTTCTTCCCTAATTTTACCTTCAGGAGCATATTTTTCCGCCCAGTCTTTAGGTTTTAATACTTTATGGGTGATTTCATCGTAATGTGGTTGGCCATCAGGGAAAAGCTTCCCCATATTTGCTTGATGAACAATTTTTAGCATCGGATCAGGATCCACACCTAATAGCACAAACGAACCATAAACAAAATAAAGCAAATCAACTAAAGCATCTACTTGATTGACTAATATCTCCTCATCTGACTCATTTATCGGCTCACCTTTTGCTAACAATTTTTCTCTACTCTTTTCAATTGCTTGATGCATCGCCGCAACGCTTTGTTCAAACATTTGCTCATCACGACTTGTAGCATAAAGCAATTCAATAATCTCTTCTATCTTAAATCCTTGCCGAAAAATCGCTTCTTGGAGATTGAAGGCTGTCGGTTGTTTCGGTGCACGATCATCAAAAATTCGATGAAATTCGCTTGCCATTTGATAAGGTGTCAAAATAACCACTCTTTCCTAAATTATATTGAAATGCTTCAATGCAAGATATATGCCATCATGATTATTATCTGCAGTCACATAATCAGCAATTTCTTTCACTTGTTTTTTGGCATTTCCCATAGCCACTCCTAACCCAACTGATTTTAACATATCGATATCATTAAAATGATCACCAAATGCAGCTACTTCATGCATGGTTAGGCCTAAATAATTCACTAGCTCAACAATTCCTTTATCCTTTGACCCACCTTTAGGGACAATGTCTACAGATTGCGAGGTCGAACGCTGTATATCGCACAATGTTAAACTCTCTTTTAAACGAGTTAATTCTGACCGAGAAGCCATTAATATACATTGATAGATTGGCTCTTTAAAATCAGAGGCTTGCGGATAGTGACGACGTTTACGACGAATAGCCAACCTTTTTAACAACTTTACGCCTGTAGAGAGATGCTTGCCTTTTGGTAGACGATATAATAATTTTGCAAAATGCTTTGATTGACCAACGAGCATTGTTAAACTACCCGTCATTTTATCTCCAGCACCAAATAAAATGTGTTTATGATGTAACTTTGCATAAGATATCACTTGTTCTAAGGCTTCTTCATCAAAAGGATGCGCATGAATGACACGATTTTGATAAACAACGTATTGCCCATTATATGTCACATAAAAGTCTAAACCTAACTCACCAACTAAATTCAACACATTGGGATAACCTCGCCCAGTTGCTACACCACAAAGAATGCCTTGTGCTTGAGCTAAAGCAATCGCGCGCTTAGTACTTGCTAATACAGAGCCATTCCCATTAAACAAAGTACCATCAATATCAAAAAAAATCGCTTTAATGTTCATATTTTCGGCGTATTGCCTTCCCTCCTTTTTTATTTTCAAGGTCATTCTATCATATTTTTTGTTATTTGAATACTAAAAAAAACTCTATTTGTAAATTTACAATTCAACATAATTTTTATAGTTTATTCCATAAAATTTCAGCTTCACAGCACAATTCTTCACTAACTTTAATCTGGTGTTTAGAAATAATTTGACTCTTGTTATCTGTTATTTCTGTTTCATAATAACTATCAACAACATTCCCAAATTCAATTTCCTTATCAAAACGAATATTCACATGTTTAATCTTATGTGTACTCAAGAATTCATAGCCTAAAACATCTAAAACCCAATTGAAATAAATAGCATTATTAACATGTTTGTTGCTATCTATATCATAAAATCTTACTTTAAAAGAACTTTTTTTAGGATTTGAGAGTGGCTGCATTTTATTAAATCGTTTAATCTTTTTAATTTTTTCGCTTTCATATGGAGCAATAATTTCTTCATCTACAGCCTTAATTTTTCGCGTTGATAAATCCATTAAGACAAAAACTGAAGAGACAGTCACCAATCGATTACCCGCCTCGTCTTCTATATAAAAATCACGATAGCAAAAGAATTTATTATAAGCAGTTGCTAAAGTTGAAAAAATGATTTTCTCACCTAAACGTGGCATCCGATTAACATCGATTTCATAGTTCGTAATCACCCAACCTAGATTCAGTTGATTGACATAACTGCTCCCACGATTTAAATGATCACTTTGTTCCTCAGATGCTTTAATCATTACCTGGATTAAAGATGGAAGCGTCATTTGTTGATTAATATCACATTCATAGTAAGCAATTTCATGTTTAATTGAGTATCTTTGTGCCAAATTTGTCAAATCCTTTCTTAATATATAAAATCATTATAGCAATAGAACTGTTTAAAGTCTTGATTTAATTAGCAATATAAATAAAAAAACACCTATCATCTGATAAGTGTCTTACTCCGGCAGTAGGACTCGAACCTACGACATCATGATTAACAGTCATGCGCTACTACCAACTGAGCTATGCCGGAAAAATATGAAATTGTTTGATAAAAATTATCAACTCCGGCAGTAGGACTCGAACCTACGACATCATGATTAACAGTCATGCGCTACTACCAACTGAGCTATGCCGGAATAAGATGTTATTAATATAACAGATAATTCAATTTTTTTCAAGCTTTTTTTGCTTTTTTTTAAATTGAAAGCCACCTGCCGGGCTTGAACCGGCGACCCCCACCTTACCATGGTGGTGCTCTACCTGCTGAGCTAAGGCGGCAACTCAAGACAAGATATAGAATAACAGAGAATTAAAACTTTGTCAATGAGTTTTTACAACTTTTTTTAGTTTTTTTCTTTCCTATTGATAAAGCTAAAGATAACGTGCGCTAAAATGAAACAGAAATCTATTTAGTTATTAAAAAAGGGTATCCGTTTCTTAGCTACAGTATTTCTAGCAATTGTGTAGGACTTGTAACAATTTCTGTAGCACCTGCATCTTCTAGCTCCTCTTTACTACCAAAACCATAAGTAACACCAATGGATGCGATTTTATTTTCATTAGCTCCTAGACAATCATGACTGCGATCGCCAATCATTCTAATTGTACATGGTTCTAAATTTGGATTTTCACTTAAGGCATAGGCAATAACTTGAGATTTTTTTGCACGCTTTCCCTCTAAATCAGCACCATAAATGGCTGTAAAATATTGATCAACATCAATTAAGCGCGCGATTTTCTTAACAAAGACTTCTGGCTTAGAACTAGTAATATACAATTGGTAACTATCTTTTAATTGCGCTAAGACTTCTTTCATTTGAGGATAAAGCTGAACAAAATGCATATGATCTTGATAGTATTCACGATATTTTAATACCGCTTCATTCGCTAAGTTTGTTGGCAAGCCTATTCTTAAAAAACTATCTAATAATGGAGGCCCAACAAAAGTCGCCAACATTTTTTCATCTAAAGGTGGTTGATTCAATTGCTGCATTGCGTACTGAATAGAGGCAAAAATACTTTTACTAGAATCAACAATTGTTCCATCAAAATCAAAAAAGAGTGCTTTAATTTTTGTTTGACTATTCATCGTCTTTTCCTTTCTGGGTAATACCATTTTGCTATTATTATTCTATCATAACTTCAGTAAAAGAAAAAAGACTAACCCACTTTACTGAGTTAGTCATATGAACTCCGGCAGTAGGACTCGAACCTACGACATCATGATTAACAGTCATGCGCTACTACCAACTGAGCTATGCCGGAATGAAGCGTGGCGACGTCCTATCCTCACAGGGGGAAACCCCCAACTACTATCGGCGCTAAGAAGCTTAACTTCTGTGTTCGGCATGGGAACAGGTGTATCCTTCTTGCTATCGCCACCACACTATTTTATTG
>JAEWFE010000271.1 GCA_023389005.1 Bacillota bacterium | reverse complement strand
CTTTATCCAAGGGGCTGCCTTTGCAAGTGCTGACTTGATTTCGCTACGTGTACACTCATTTGGGAATATTGAATTACTCACTCGTACACCATTAGCCATCAAAGCAGGTCTAGGCGGCGATTTAATTCATTTTATTTTAGTAGCCATTGGTTTTGGGGTATTCACGTACTTCTTAGCAAAATTTTTAATCAAGAAATTCAACTTTGCGACACCAGGACGTAACGGAAACTACGACTTAGATACTGGAGCAAGCGAGGCCTCAGAAACGAAAGCCGCGGTTCAAGGAAATGATCAAGCCTTTGCGATTATCAATTTACTTGGCGGCAAACCAAATATTGTTGATGTGGATGCCTGTATGACCCGTCTTAGAGTGACAGTCAAAGATAATGCTAAAGTTGGTAAAGAAGACCAATGGAAAGCAGTTGGAGCGATGGGCTTAATTGTAAAAGACAATGGCGTACAAGCGGTTTATGGTCCAAAGGCGGACGTATTAAAATCTGATATTCAAGATATTTTAGACTCAGGCATGGACATTCCTGAAGTGAACGTTGCTGCCAAAGAAGAAACGAAAGCTAAAACCGCAGCTACAGGGGAAAGCGTGAATTTAGTTGCAGTGGCCAATGGAGAAGTCATCGCTATTGAAGCAGTTGCAGATCCAGTCTTTTCAGGTAAAATGATGGGTGATGGTTTTGCGGTGGAACCAACTGATGGTACAATCGTTTCTCCAGTAAGTGGTACGATTAAGAGCGTCTTTCCTACTAAGCACGCTATCGGAATTG
Source organism: Bacillota bacterium (assembly GCA_023389005.1). GTDB lineage: Bacteria > Bacillota > Bacilli > Lactobacillales > Enterococcaceae > Enterococcus_E. The sequence goes on along the minus strand of JAEWFE010000271.1, from coordinate 1,837 downwards.
AAACCAAAGAAGGTGTCGAAGTCTTAGTACACATGGGAATCGATACGGTGAGTCTTGAAGGGAAACCATTTAGTGTTAAAGTCAAAGAAGGCGATCAAGTACAAGCCGGACAAGTCTTAGCACAAGTGGATCTAGAAGCGTTACAACAAGCGGACAAAAAAGCCACGATGATTGTCGTCTTTACCAATATGGATAAAATCCAAGCCTTTGAACTTACCCAAAAAGGCAGTCAACAAGCAGGAAATACGATTGGAAAATTAAGTATATAATCTCGTACAAAGCAAGTGGTAAGTTTTTTAGACTAGCCATTTGCTTTGTTTTTTTAGTATAATTTTTAGCGTAACCTATGAAGAATTGAGGACATATATTATGAAAGCAATCACTTTAAATACCCATAGTTGGATGGAAGAAGAGCCTCAGGAAAAGTTAGCACAAATTGTGGACTTTTTGGCTACTCAAGAGGCGGATGTCATTGCCTTACAGGAGGTGAATCAATTAATCAGTGCAAAAGAAATCATTCCGGATGACTATTTTTGCCCGCAAGAAAATCAGCATCCTATTCGTGAAGATAATTTTGCCTATCTCATCGTCCAAGCATTGCGTAAACGAGGCTTAAATTATTATTGGAGCTATAGTTATGCCCATGTTGGTTATGATATTTATGATGAAGGCATGGCGATTTTATCCAAAGAATCGCAAACCCCTAAAGAAGTCGTCACCTCCAATGAAGATTATGTCCAACATCTGACTCGCAAAATCTTAATTGCCCAAACCAAAAGTGCCATCGTGGTCTGCGGTCATTATTCTTGGGCGGGCGAACTAGGCTTTGATTACGAATGGCAAAAGACAATCGCAGCTTTAGAAAATGCGCCATTACCCATCATTTTAATGGGCGACTTTAATAACCCAGCAGGAAGTTCTGAGCACGCGCAAATCTTAGCTTCTCCTTTGAATTTACAAGATACTTTCTTACAAGCCAAAGAACGCTATGGTGAATTTACTGTGGTGAAAAAAATTGATGGTTGGCGCGAAAATAATGATTTATTGCGCATCGACTTTATTTTTGTCGCAAAAGAGTTTCACGTGGAACAGTACCAAGTCATCTTTGACGGTCATCGTGGCAGCGTAGTCAGCGATCATTTTGGGGTTCTTGCGGTTTTTGAATAAATACAAAATAGATGAATTCTTGGCAAATCAAGCGAGAGTTCATCTTTTTTGATTTTTCGTCTTTTTATTCAAATTTAGAGTACTTATAAATGAATGTTCGGTTTTTGGTTATAAAACAAAATAATTTTGAAATATTATTCGAATTTTCGTTGCAACTCCTTTGAAATCTTGTTACAATGTACATGAAGTGCTTTTTTGGCACAGCTAGGTTTTGAAGGATTCAAAGCAAACTTGCTAGCATATTTAGGAGGAATTCATATGTCATCTGTAGTGGTTGTAGGAACCCAGTGGGGAGATGAAGGAAAAGGGAAAATCACTGACTTTTTAAGTGAAAATGCGGAAGTGATTGCCCGTTATCAAGGAGGAGACAATGCCGGTCATACGATTAAGTTCAATGGTGTAACTTACAAATTGCACTTGATTCCCTCTGGTATTTTTTACAAAGATAAGATTAGCGTGATTGGTAACGGTGTGGTCGTCAATCCGAAATCATTGGTGAAGGAATTGGCTTACTTACATGAACGCAATATTACCACGGATAATTTACGTATTTCTGACCGTGCGCACGTGATTTTACCTTATCACATTCAGTTAGATGCCCTACAAGAAGAAGCAAAAGGCGATAAAAAAATTGGAACAACGATTAAAGGCATCGGACCTGCTTACATGG
>JAEWFE010000221.1 GCA_023389005.1 Bacillota bacterium | reverse complement strand
ACGACAAATCCCGGCGCTACGACTAAGAGATTTTTGATGCCTTGTGTCGGTAGTTCTTTCATCAGGGCATCAGTAGCCGGAGTGAGCCATTTTCCGGGACCAAATTTGGATTGGAAACTTTCAAAATGCTGAATAGGACCAACTTTTGCCATGATTTCTTGGGTGGTGATATGACATTCATTTGGATAGGTATCCCCTTTTTGTACATAGCTTTCAGGTAAGCCATGGTAAGAAAACAAAATGGCATCCACCTGATGATGGGTCAGGAAGTTTTTGATTTTTTCGGCAAAGTACTGAATATAATCGGGATGGTCATAATAAGAACGAATAAATCGCGTGGTAACAATTTTTTCACTCCCTTTAAAATAATTCATCACGCTATCAAATACCGAACCCACCGTGGTACCAGAATATTGCGGATACATCGGCACAATCGTCAAGTCCGTCACATTTTTGGCCAACATGGCATCTAAGGCGTCTTCAATACTTGGCTCGCTATAACTCATGGCAAAACCAACCTCATAATCAGGTAAGAGTTGCGCTAAGTGTTCTTTTTGCGCTTGTGTATAATGAAGTAATGGAAAACCTTGGTCTGTATAGATTTGTTGATATAATTGCGCTGATTTTTTGGGACGCGTCTGTAAAATAATACCATTTAAAAGCGGCAACCAAAACCAACGCGGCATTTGAATCACTCGTGGATCACTTAAAAATTTCTTTAAATACTTTTTTACATCTTTCACCTCAGGGCTTTTAGGGGTCCCAAGATTGATGATGAGTACACCTTTTTTCAAATTATTCACCTTTTCTACAATTGAATTACTGGACATAACAAAGAAATTATAGCATAATTTTGTTATAAATAAAGCGAGGTGTCCGATATGGCGGAAAAGAAACAACGGAAGCTAGGCTCTATGATTCTAAATATCCTGACAGTTGTTTTATTAGTTGTGGGCTTGGTTTTAGTTTTTAATAAGCCGATTCAAAAATATTTACTCCATCAAAAAACCAACAGCTATCAGGTGACGAAATTAGATAAAAAACAAGTGAAAGCCAATGAAAATGCTCAGGCAACTTTTGACTTTGATCAGGTCGAGCCGATTAGTTTAGAAGCGATTATGAAAAACCAAGTAAGCGCTAAGGATTTGCCGGTGATTGGTGGGATTGCCATTCCAAGTGTAAAAGTGAATTTGCCAATATTTAAAGGACTAGCTAATGAAGTTTTGCTTTACGGAGCTGGGACGACAAGTGAGCAACAGAAGATGGGTGAGGGAAATTACGGTCTTGCTTCTCATCGGATGTTTGATGATAGCTTGTTATTTACGCCACTTGATCATGTGAAAGTAGGCGATAAGATATATTTGACCGATTTATCTAAAATTTATGTCTACCAAGCGATTAACAATCAGCGCGTTTCTCCTGATCGGGTGGATTTGCTAGATGTGGTGCCAGGGAAACGCTTGGTAACACTGGTGACTTGTGGTGAAATGAGTGGGGAAACCAGACGTGTCATTCAAGGTGAATTAAAAGAAATTGTTGATTTTGACCGTGGAACCAAAGCAATGAAAGAAGCCTTTGAGATGAATAGCAATCACTAAAAAAAGGATGTGCGGCAGCTTGGGCAGATATGAGAAAATTCGTGCGTACCCACCGATGTGAAAATCAGTTAGTTTTAAAGACTTTCACAATCGTTGGGGCGAATTTTCAAAATGTCTAGCTGCCAAACACAGATTAAAAAAAGATTGACTTTTGATGAGAATTGAGTGATAATGAAGTCGTAAATACGAGCGCTAAGTTAGCTGCTCCAAAAAGAAAGGACTGTTGTGCATTGGCTACTTTTGCTAAAAACAAGATAGATGCGTTATTAAACATAGAGTTTTGCACCATCAAGTTTAGCAATCGTAGTAGGAAAGCCCAATAGCTGCAGTCATCATCCTATATATTTGCATGCAAAGATACTTACTCTTGTTGTTTAATAACAAAAGTAAGTATCTTTTTTATATTAAGGATGTGAAGCGACTTGGTCAGCCACGAGCGTATAAGTTTGTCCAGAACGTCGGGAAAGTCCGAGAAGTAAAGACTTTCCCAGACGAGCTGGCTTATACGCCAAAGTGGCTAGTCGCTGAACGCCGATATTAAGGATGTGAGCTGGGTTGATCAGCTACGAGCAGCTAAGTTCTCCGGAATGTCGGGAAAATCCATCGAGTATTAAGATTTTCCAAGACAGGCCGGCTTAGATGCACCGGAGCTACCCAGCGAACACAGATTGCATTAAGGATGTGAGCTGGGTTGATCAGCTACGAGCAGCTTGGTTATAAAAATGCATTCGTTCAGAAAATACACGAGGAGGGATTGTGATGTTGCAGTTTCAAAATCTAACCTTAACCCACCAAAAAGACCAATTTCGTTTGGTAGATGGCTTAACGGGCGTGGTTCATCCGGGGGATAAGGTCGCTATTATCGGAGAAGAAGGAACGGGTAAGTCATCATTACTAAAGTGGATTTGTCGCTGCCCTGAAGTCAATGATTATTTAGAAGCGCAAGGCAGTTATCAATGTACCTTTCAACAAATGGGGTATTTGCCGCAATTTTTACCGAGCAAAGATGAACCATTAAGTGTCTATGATTTTCTGTTTTGTGATTTAGATGCCAATGAAATTGATTATTCCTACTTAGCAAAGTTGGCGAGTGATTTTCAATTGGATCAAGATTTCCTATACTCAAACCAAGAGATGGGCACACTTTCTGGCGGACAAAAAATCAAGATACAGCTAATGAAAATTCTGTTGCATCATCCGGATATATTGTTATTGGATGAACCTTCGAATGATTTGGATTATGAAAGTATTCAATGGTTAGAACACTTTATTCGAACGAGTGATTTAGCAATACTTTATATTTCGCATGATGTAGTGTTATTAAAAAATACCGCAACAAGCATCATTCATCTAGAAAAAATTGCGCATCAACAACGTGCGGTCGTTCATTTTGTCAAAGAAGATTATCAAACCTATATTGACCAAAGAAAAAGTGCGGCAGATAAACAGCTACAAATTGCCCTCAAGCAACGAAGTGAAGATAAAAAACGTAGCGCTCAACTCCAACAGGTCAAACAAAAAGTCCAGCATCAATTGCGAACCACTAAGTTGGATACGAAGGGGCGGTTGTTAGCGAAAAAAATGGCCAACTTAAAATCTCGTGAAAAACGGTTTGAAAAAGAGCGTGCTCAATTTACCGAAATGCCGCAACAAGAAGAAGTGATTGGTTTAAAATGGCAGACTGTCCAAGCGGTGCCTTCTAGTAAGCCACTCATTCACTTAGAAAATGATCAGCTTAAAGTCGCGGATAAAATATTGGTTGAACCGCTTGATTTTACATTTTTTGGTCAAGAAAAAGTAGGTATCGTGGGCAATAATGGGATTGGTAAGAGCCTATTCTTACACAAAATCGCTGAAATGCTACAAAAGCGAACCGATATTCAAATGAAGTATATGCCACAAAATTATTTTGAAGCGTTGGATACCACGCAAAGTCCTGTCGCATATTTGTTATCCCAAACCAAGCAAGATCAAGCAACAGTGATGACTTATCTGGGTAGTTTGCAGTTCTTTGTTCAAGAGATGCAGCGCCCTATAGCTTATCTATCTGGCGGCCAAAGGGCAAAATTGGTGATTTTAGGCCTACTTTTATCCCAAGCCAATGTATTATTGCTAGACGAGCCGACGCGTAATTTATCGCCAACTTCCAACCAAGTCTTAACGCAACAACTTCAACAATATAATGGCACTTTGCTGACGGTATCACATGATCGTTATTTTCTAGAACAAGTCTGCGAGAAAATCTATCAACTTGATAAAACCGGCTTACAGCGTATCTTTTAACTGATTTTAAAGTAGGAATCATTGAATTTTGATAGCGGATATGATATCATTAAGTATATGAAAAAGATAGAATTTGATTATTTTGATTGGGAGGAATTTGTTAGTTATTTGGACAGCTTACCTGACAAAGATGCGGCCAAATTATTAGCAGTAATTCATAATATCGAGGAATACGGATTGACAATAGCTGAACGTCAAAAGTGGACGAAAAAATTAACGACAAACCTCTACGAAATACGTGCAAAACATGCCTCAAACATTCAACGTGCAATCTACTTTCATTGGGAAAAAAATAGATACGTGATTACGCATGGATTTCAAAAAAAGACACAGAAAACACCATCACGTGAAATAAAGAAAGGAATTTATCGACGAGATTTGTATGAAAAGAGGAGAAGCGATGAGTAAGATTGATGAATATATTAAAAATCGTAGTCAAAAAAGTAGTGAGTTTGTAAAAGAATATCAAGAAGAAAATCAACGGTTACAAGTGGCTGTTGCAGTTCGGAATCTTCGTAGCAAACTCGGTATGACACAACGAGAATTTGCTTCATTAGTTGGGAAACCACAATCTACTATTGCAAGAATTGAGAGCGGCAAAATGAACGTTTCAATTAATGTCTTGACTGAGATTGCTGTTGCCACAAACCAAAAATTAACTGTAGCTTTTAATCCAATTACTGCTTGATAAAACCGGCTTACAGCGTATCTTTTAAGCAAATATAAAATTTAAGCATATGTTAAAACTTTTTGGGGGAAAATGTGGTATGATAATTGATACAGAAAATAAATAGGGGAAGAGTGTTTATATGTCACAAGTTTCGAATAGAAGAAAACGTCATAAAAAAAATAAAAATACTAAACTCATCCTTGGCTCCATTGCTGCTGTTGGGATTGTAGCAGTCGGCGGCTATGCACTGGGCAGCAATTTTTATTCTAAACATTTTTTACCTAATACCCAGGTAGAAGCCGTTGAAATTAGCAATATGTCCTTAGAGCAAGCACAAAAAACTGTGGATGATCAACATAAAAATCAGTCCTTCCAAATTAAGTTAGACAATCAAGTGCTTAAAGAAATCAAGAAGTCTGACTTTGGGATGGAATCAAATTCAAAAGCGACTTTGGAATCTATCTTAAAGGCGCAAAATCCTTGGTCTTGGGGTAGATCATTCTTTTCAAGTAAGAAAGCCACTGTGAATAAAACAACTTTTAACCAAGAAGTGTTAACACAACAGTTAAATAGCTTAAAGACTGAGCTAGATCAAGTCAATCAAGGGCGTACGCAAACACAAGACGCCGGAATTGCCAGAGAGGCTTCAGGTTTTGTGATTACGCCAGAAGTTCAAGGGAATAATTTCAATGTAGACCAAGCGATGAAGGCCATTGAAAAAGGATTAAAGAGTGGTCAGACATCTGTTAACTTAAATGATTTTATTCAAAAACCAAGCGTAACTTCTAAAGATGCGCATTTACAAGAAGAATTAAACACTATAAATAAAGTGATTCAAGTTCAAGCAAATTATTCGATTAATGGCACCACTTTCCAAATTCCAACTGAACAGATTGCGGATTGGGTGGCTTATGAAAATAAACAAGTAACGTTGAATCAAGAGAAAGTGCAAGCATATGTGCAACAGTTGGCAGATCAATACAATACTAGCACGAACCCAACAAGTTTTAATAGTACCAAACGTGGCACAGTGAGTGTACCTGCAGGAACGCTAAGTTGGAGTATTCAAGTGGCAGATGAAGCAGCCGCCCTTACTGAACAAATTTTAGCTGGGGAAAACTTCACCCGCTCGCCAATTACAAAAGGGAGTGCTAAAGCGAGTCAACCACTTGTAGGGAACACCTATATCGAAGTAGACTTAACAAATCAACACATGTGGTACTACAAAGATGGTGCTGTAGTCATTGAAACGGATGTCGTCACAGGGAAACCAACGACCCCTACACCTAAGGGAGTCGACTACATCTGGAAGAAAGAACGTAATGCAACTTTACGTGGTACCAATGATGATGGTAGTAAATACGCAAGTCCAGTTAGTTACTGGATGCCAGTGGATTGGACGGGAGTCGGTATTCATGATTCTGATTGGCAACCTGCTTATGGTGGTAACTTATGGCAAACACGTGGTTCTCATGGCTGTGTGAATACACCACCTAGTGTGATGGCGCAACTATACAATGCGGTTGAAGTCGGCACGCCAGTAGTGATTTTCTAAAATAATAATAGGTAGGCACCTACTTATGGTATTTGCTCCATAAGTAGGTGTTTTTTGTTAGAAATATAAAAAACGCCTATCCTGAAGAATCAAGATAGACGCTTTTTTTACTTATCTATATTTAGTGCTTATTCAGCATCTAATTTAGCAAATGCTTCGTCGATGATTTCTTTTAATTGTTTAGCAGAAGCATGCATACGTTCACGTTCACCATCAGTTAATGGGATTTCGATAACTTGTTTGATACCTTTTGCGTTGATGACAGCAGGGGCACCGATGAAGATATCTTCTAATCCATATTCGCCGTCCATGTAAACAGATAATGGTAATACTGCATTTTCATCATCTAAGATAGCTTTAGTGATACGAGCTAAGGCAACAGCGATACCATAGAAAGTAGCACCTTTTTTCTCGATGATTGTGTAAGCTGCATCACGAACGCTGAAGAATAAGTCAACGATTTCTTCTTCGTTGATATCTGGATGGCTTTTAACCCAATCGTAAATTTGTAAACCAGCAACGTTAGCGTGAGACCATACTGGGAATTCTGAATCTCCGTGTTCACCTAAGATATAAGCGTGAACGTTACGAGCATCAACACCTACTAATTCAGCAAGTGCTTGACGGAAACGAGCTGAGTCTAATGAAGTACCTGAACCGATAACACGTTCTCTTGGGAAACCTGAGAATTTCCATGTTGAGTAAGTTAAGATATCTACTGGGTTCGCAGCGATTAAGAAAATACCGTTGAACCCTGAGTTAACGATTGATGTTACGACTTCACGGTTGATTTTTAAGTTTTTGTGCACTAAGTCTAAACGAGTTTCACCTGGTTTTTGAGGGGCACCCGCAGTGATGACTACGATATCAGCATCATGTGCATCTTCATAAGTTGCTGAATAGATTGTTTTTGGAGAAGTGAAAGCTAAAGCGTGAGATAAGTCAATGGCATCTCCTTCAGTTTTCGCTTTGTTAATATCAACAATCCCAACTTCTTGAGCAATATTTTGAGTAACTAACGCAAATGCATAACTAGAACCTACAGCACCGTCTCCAACTAGAATAACTTTTTGAT
>JAEWFE010000212.1 GCA_023389005.1 Bacillota bacterium | reverse complement strand
TATACTCCAGTGATGGCTGATGTGAACCTTTATAAGACTTCTGGCCACTGGGATCACTACCATGAAGATATGTTCCCACCAATGGATATGGGCGATGGCGAAATGTTGGTATTACGCCCAATGAACTGTCCGCACCACATGATGGTCTATAAAAATGACATCCATTCCTACCGCGAGTTACCAATTCGTATTGCTGAATTAGGAATGATGCATCGTTATGAAAAATCAGGTGCTTTATCTGGTTTACAACGTGTGCGTGAAATGACTTTAAATGATGGACATACATTTGTGCGTCCAGATCAAATTAAAGATGAATTCAAACGTACTTTAGACTTAATGACTTCCGTTTACCATGATTTTGGTATTGATGATTATCGTTTCCGTCTAAGTTATCGTGATCCTAATAACACACATAAGTACTTTGATGATGATGCTATGTGGGAAAATGCCCAAACCATGTTAAAAGCTGCGATGGATGAATTAGGCTTAGAATACTTTGAAGCAGAAGGAGAAGCTGCATTCTACGGTCCTAAACTAGACGTCCAAGTAAAAACAGCACTAGGTATGGAAGAAACACTATCTACTATCCAATTAGACTTCTTATTACCGGAACGTTTTGATTTAACTTATGTGGGTGAAGATGGCGAAAATACCCATCGCCCAGTCGTTATTCACCGAGGAATCGTCTCAACTATGGAACGTTTTGTCGCTTACTTAACAGAAGTGTATAAAGGTGCTTTCCCAACATGGTTAGCGCCAATTCAAGCAACCATTATTCCTGTGTCTGTGGATGCGCATAGTGATTACGCATATGAAATCAAACGTCGATTACAAGAAAAAGGATTACGTGTCGAAGTGGATGATCGTAACGAAAAAATGAGTTACAAGATTCGTGCTTCTCAAACGCAAAAAATCCCTTATCAAATCGTCGTTGGGGATAAAGAAGTGGAAGAAGGCACCGTCAATATCCGTCGCTATGGTAGCAAAGAAACACATGTAGAATTACTAGACATGTTTATCGATGCCATGGTTGCTGACGTGAAGAACTACAGCCGTAAATAGTAGAAGAAAATGATAAAGATTGAGCTATCTCATAGTCTATTATAAAAATCAATTAAAACAATCCGAATGTTCAACACTGATTTGAATGATAATCTAGGTTGATATTCGGATTATTTTATTGTTTATTTCATTCATTATATGTGGTTAATTTTTGAGTTGCTTTACTTCAATGCTTTTGAGTTATTTAGTATGTCTGGTTAGAAGTATATGATGGAGTTGTTAATAAAAGGAACCTGAATAATTCATACATTTCCCCTTGAGTCCTACAATCATTGTAGTATCAACGGATTAACAAATTTTAACTTTTCACCCAATAAGTGATGAAAAAAGAACTCCATTTTGTTATAGTAAAAGTGCAAATAAATACAAAACAAAGGAGTTCTTCTAATGAATACTGTACACAAAATTGATGCACTTTTCAATACAAATCTTTCTATTAGTCATGATGGTGGTTGCTTATCTAGCGATGCTGGACTTGTCTTAGTCAAACAAGTGATGCATCTTCTTGTTTTTAAATATTTAACCAATCAATATCTCCATTTTCATGATACTCGTAGCTATTTTAAACACAGTAATACAAGTCTTTTAGAACAAATTCTTCTTCAGCTCATTGCGGGGTATGATACAGATAGTACCGCCAATATTTTAAGAAATGATCCTATCTGGCAATTACTTTTAGAAAAAGAACATCTTGCTTCTCAATCCACCATTTCTCGCTTTCTAGAACGTTTTACCGAAAAGAATATTGAAGAACTACAAACAATGAATCAGGCTCTTCTTGATAAAGTCTATCCTTTTCATAATGACACTGACTTTATCATCGATTTAGATTCTACGCATACAGATACTTTTGGACGCCAAGAACAAGCAAATTACAATGCTCATTACCAAACATACGGATACCATCCACTCGTTGCCTTTGATGGTGTCACTGGATATTTTCTAAAAGCGCAGTTACGTGCAGGAAATCGCTATACTTCTAACGGTGTCGGTGATTTTATCAAACCCCTTACTTACTCATTATTCAAAAAAGAACGCAAATAAAAAACTTTTAGTACGTGGAGATAGTGGTTTCGCTACACCAGAACTATATGAACCTTGCGAAGAAGCAGGGGAACAATACGTCATTAGTTTAAAAAGTAATGCACGATTAACCCAACTTGGTGAAGAAAAAATCAACTATGATAACCTTGATCAAGATAAAAGAGAAGTCCACTATTTTTCAGTGCAATACCAAGCTAAATCCTGGAGTCATGCACGCAGAGTATGCATTCAATCTGTCCGAGAAGCGGATGAACTATTATTTCAACATACCTTTATCGTGACAAACTTAGATGAGAGCATATCTCCTGAAACTATTTTTGAACTATATAATAAGCGTGGAACAATGGAAAACTACATCAAAGAAGTTAAAAATGGCTTCTTCTTTGACAAAACCGATAGTCCTACTTTTATAGAAAACTATGCACGAATGATGATAAGTGTCATTGCTTATCATTTAGTTAATTGCTTAAAAAATATCGCCTTTGATTCAAAACAAACTGGCATGACCATCCAAACGATTCGACTAAAATTTTTCAAGATAGCGGGGAAATTAGTGAAAACAGCCCGTAAAATTCATTTAAAACTTTCAAGCTATTATGTTTATCAAGATGAATTTTATAAAATATTCGAACGACTGCAGATTTAGTCACTTGAATCAGTATAAAGAAAAATAGAACATTAGTTATTTAAAAACTAACGGGTGGAGTCTGCCTTAAATTAGAAAGATTTCCAGGTAAAACGTAAATTCTTGTTTTTGTTTTATAAAATCTATTAGTTTATCAGGCAAGTTCAGAAATTAATGCATGAAAGGTCATTGATTTAGTCAAATTTGTTAGTTAATTCAGCGCTATGAATTATTCGGGAGGAATTATGTACTTTCTAAAATGTTTCATATTTTAGCAATACAAAAATTAAATTATTGACATTTTACTTTAATTATGTTTTAATAATTTTAAGCTAGCTAAAATTTATTGAGAGGTGATATTATGAAATCGTTGTTAGAATTAGAAGAGTTACCGTATGAAGAACCAACTAGATTAATTTTTGAGCAATGCATTTTTACGTGCACATATACAAGTAGCTGATTTTAGCGTTTTATTAGAAAAAATGATGTGGTGCTGTATGTTTCTTTGTTTTTTCTAATTTTAATTTCATTTAGCAATAAGGGTCTAATCTATTTAGACCTTTATTTATTTTGAGGGGGGAGTATGATGGATGTCTTAGAAAAGGAATTAACAAAAGTTTCTGTATCGTATAAAGAAAATGAAACTTGGAGATATTATTTTTTTGATAATAACATACCGACTCAAGGTTGGAAAATACATATTAGTTCACAAATGAAAGATTGTATCGAAATATTTAAGATAGTTTCGACAGTAATGAAAGATGAAAAATGTAACTTTAAAGTAGCTAAGAATATTGAAGTTTTGAAATGTATTAATAGCCCTAGAGAGACAACTGCAATAGCAAATAAGTATATAACCATCTATCCTTCTGATGCTGAAAAATCGAAAAAAATGATTTTGTTGCTTTATGAAAAATTAGCCGATTTTCAAGCACCTAGAATATTATCTGATTTTTCCTGTGGAAATAATTCACCAGTTCATTATAGATATGGTGGCTATAAATCAATAAAAAAATATAATGAGTCAACAAAAGAAATTGTTTTTTTGATAAAAGATGGTTATGGCAACTTAATTGAGGATAAAAGAGTTAATTATCCAACGGTTCCAGAAGGGATTGAAGATTTATTTTCTGAAACTGAGAAAGCAAAATATTTTACACTTGATGAACAAATTGAAGACAGTAATGCAATAAATAATTACAGGTTTGAAAAAATATTGAAAAAATCAAATCGTGGCAATGTTTATCTTGCGAGAATAAAGAGTAATAATCAAAAGGTGATTATTAAACAAGCTAGAAAATTTATATCCAATGATTTAAATGGTGAGTGGCTTGCAATAGACGAATTAAAAAATGAAGCAAGAATATTAAAACAATTAGAATCAAAAAAATTTACTGCAAAATTAGTAGATGAATTTTATGCTGCCGGAGATTATTTCATAGTTCAAACTTACATTAATGGCATCAACAATAAAGAATTTTCTGATGCAAAATATATTTCAAAATTTGCAAGAGAAAAATTTGTGAATCAACTTGTTTCCATTGTAAATGAAATTCACAAAGAAGGGCTTGCTATTGTAGATTTAGCACCAGGTAACCTTATTTATTCGATGTGGCAACTATATTTGATTGACTTAGAAAACGTTACACATATAGATAGTAAAAAACGTAGAGTAGAAACTCCTTTTATGATAAATCCTGATTCTAAAAAATCAGATAGTTTATTGCAACAAGATTATTTTTCACTTTCTATGGTTAGCTTTGCGATTTTAACTGGAACACCAATGATTTTTGGAAAAAAAGATGATTATTTATCGATTTCTGCTTTGGATAAAATTAAAATAATATTTTATCATTCGAAAACAAATGGTTTGATTGATGATACCCAGTATGAATGGTTACTGTATCTGTTAAAAATAAGTTGTAAAAATGAATATGTAAAAGTCAAAAAGTTACGAAAATCTTTCATAAAAGATACAGTATCTGAAAATAATCATACACTTACAAATATGAGTCATATTGTTTTAGACGAGGAAAAAAGAAAAGTTATTACTTATTTGTTGAAACAGCAAATAAAAGAAACCGGAAGAATTACCCCTTCTACAGCTTTTGGTGAATATGTTAGTCCTGTTTCATTTCAACACGGATTATCAGGACAAATATTTTTTATTGTGAATAATACAAATAAAGAGTCTTTACAACCGATTAGAGAATGGGTATCTACGGTAATGCCGATTATTGATTCTCAACAATTTAAGTACAATCAATCATTGTTATTTGGAAATGGGGGATTTTTATTTAGTTTATTATTACTATATGAAAAAACAAAAGATACTTATTATCTAAAATGTTCAGAAAAGATAGCAAATCAGATTATCAAAAATTATGATAAGGAACACTGCAATGATTTTGCATTGGGAAAATCAGGAATGTTATTATCTTTATTAAAATATGCGATAATTACAAAAAATCCCCGAATTTGTCAGTTTATTTATAATAAGATTACGCCACTTTCACATGCTTTAGAAAATAGAAAATCGTTTTGTAAATTAGTTGACTATAGTTTTGCTCATGGATATTCTGGAATTGCTTATTTATTATATTCGTATGCAAAAGTTTTTCAGACAGATGAATTTGATGATTTACTATCAGATTATTATTTAGAAATTGAAGAATTCGTATATACGCTTTTTGATACTTTTGATAGGAAGAAATCGATAGGAAAAGATACTAAAGGTGCAGATATGGAAAGGTTAGGACTGGTACCTGTTAATCAGTTAAGAAATTTGGAACTTTCTTGGTGTGAGGGGTTATCTGGTCTGCTGCTATATATGTGTATGGTTAGTGAAAAAAATGTTGATTTAATTAAGAAAGTTCAAGAAGTTATTTCAAATCAACACTTGAAAATGTTAACAAGTTATTGTCATGGTTTATCAAGTCTTATGCAGACATTAAATTATCGAGAGAATCAAACTGTAAAAAATAAAATTTTTGATCTTATTTTGACTAGATCTTATCGAAACGAGAACGATTTGTTAGTATTTTATGGAGATCAATTAGGAGAGCATCTTTTTGATTTTGGGACAGGGACTTTAGGTGTTTATTGGACGTTGAGCAATATGAAGTTTCCATTTGAGTTATAGTAAATTTTTAGAAATTATGAGGAGGAATTTTTATTATGAAGGTATTTTTAAATAATCGTATCTTTCGACAAATGTTGTTAAATACTTGGGTGTCACAAATAGGAGATACGCTTTTTTACTTAGCCTTAATGGGACATATTGCGACATATAAATTTGCTCCTTTGGCAGTGTTATTAATCTCAATTTCTGAAAATATTCCAATTATCCTTAGTTTTTTTATAGGATCATTTGCAGACTTTCAGAAAAATCGTACTGAAAAAATAATTGCGATTTCAATTATAAAGGTGCTTCTTTATGGTTTTGTTATGTTGTTACTATTAAGAATGAAGTTTTCTATCATTGTTGTAGCAATTATTTGTGTTATTAATCTTATTTCAGATACGATTAGTTCTTTTTCTGGATCTATGTCAACTCCAATCTATATGCGAGTAATCAAGGAAGATACGACTGAAGCAATGGGATTCGCTCAAGCTAGTAAAAGTGTTTTCAGACTTGTTGGTAATGGATTGGGAGGTATATTAATCGGTTGGATAAGCATTCAATTAGTTGCTGGAGTTAATGTATTAACGTTTGTGTTTGCCTTTGTTGGATGGAAGCTAATATCTAAAAGTTTAAAACAATATGAGGAAGGATTATCAGTTCAAAAGGTTTTTAATTTTAGAAATTATCGTCAACATATGTGGGGGTCAATTAAAAAGATGTGTTCAATGTCTGAATTGATAAGTTTATTAATTTCAGCTATGGTCAGCACAGTTATTTTATCTGCAACATTTTCAATTGTAGTTTTAGTTTTAAAAGCCCAGCCATTTTTTCATTTAAATGTTTCGCAATCTTTGGCATTATTAAATACTAGTTGGATGCTTGGAATGATTTCAGGAAATATACTTAGTAGCAAGATATTGACTAATATTAAATTAAAAAGCTTGGTTCTTCTAACTCAGGTATTTTGTCTACCACTAGTGTTAGGATTTGCATTGTCTCAATTTATATTAGTTATACTGTTTTGCACTATCAACGCATTTTTAAATGGATTACTTTCGCCACGGCTACAAAAAAGATTTGCTGAATTAATTCCAGAAGAATCAATGGGTTCAATATATTCAGCTATTGGATTAGTGGATATTGTTTTTCCTAGTTTATTAACTCTAGCAGTAGTTGCATTAGCAACGAGTTTACAATTAACTGTTATGTCAGTAATTCTAGGAGTTGTGCTTTTGGTTTGTATCTTCTTTACGTCAATGATGCGTAAATTCTAAATAGCTTAGTATTCCGGATATAAATAATCAAAATAGTATAACAGTGGTGGGGCTAGTGAGTTCATATTAGAAGATTGGTATAACAGAAAGGGGTATTAATCATGGACGATTGGACATTGTTTAAAAATTAGTATACAAAATATTTCTACCTGAATAATTCATAGCTCTAGATTCCCTAACAAATTTCTGTAAAAAATGACTTTTTATCTAATTTTTCATGTTGTGTGCATACCAACTAAAAATATTTTTTGAAAAAAGGGATTATTAAGCACTATTTATCAATAATTCACAAATTTTGGGCAGACTCCACCCGTTAGATTTTTAAATAACTTTCATTCTTTTTATTTTTATGCTGATAGTGTTGTCCATTTCCTCAGTCGTTCAAATATCAGATAAAATTCTTCCTGATATACGTGATAGCTTGAAAGTTTTAAACAAATGTTACGTGCAGTCTTCACTAATTTTCCAGCTATCTTGAAAAATTTTAATCGAATTGTTTGAATCGTTATCCCTGTGTGTTTTGGATCGAAGGCAATATTTTTTAAGCAATTAATCAAGTTGTAAGCAATGACACTAATCATCATTCGCGCATGATTTTTTAAAAAAGTATGACTATCTGTTTTATCAAAGAAAAAGCCATTCTTAGCTTCTTTTATGTAATTTTCCATTGTCCGCGCTTATTGTATAGCTCAAAAATTTCTTCAGCTGTGACATCTTCATCTAAATTTGTCACAATAAAAGTATGTTGAAATAATAGCTCATCCGCTTCGCGAACAGATTGGATACACACTCTACGTGGATGATTCCATGATGCCGCTTGGTATTGATTAGAGAAGTAGTAGACTTCTCTTTTACCCCAATCATTATTGCCATATCTAATTTTCTCTTCACCGAGTGTATTCAGTTTTCGATTACTTTTTAGGCGAATAACATAATTAGCTCCTGAATTTTCACAAAGTTTATATAGCTCCGGAGTAGCGAATCCACTATCTCCAAGTACTAAACATTTTTTACTTGAATCGATTTTTGAATAGTGTGCAAGAAGTGGTTCAATAAACTTCCTGACACCATTTGAAGTATAACGATTTCCCGCACGTAATTCGGCCTTTAGAAAGTACCTTGTCATTCCATCAAAGGCTACGAGTGGGTGATAACCGTACGTTTGATAGTGAGCATTGTAATTCGCTTGTTCTTGATGACCATAGGTATCAGTATGTGTAGAATCTAAATCAATGATGAAGTCACTGCCATCATGAAGTGGATAGACTTTATCTAATATAGCTTGATTGAGCGCTTGTAATTCCTCGATATTCTTTTGAGTAAAACAATCATAAAAACGTGAAATTGTTGACTGCGAAGCAAGTTTTTCTTTCCCTAAATATAATTGCCAGACAGGGTCGTTTCGAAGAATATTTGCAGCACTATCCGTGTCATATTCTGCAATGAGGCTTACCCAAAAGTATTTTAGCAAGATAATTAAAAAAAGAAATCCTTATGATGAAATAAATAATTAATAAAAGACAAAGAAAATCCGAATGTTCAACTTGATTACTCATAAAATCAACAATGAACGTTCGGATTATTTATATACACATTTTTTATTA
>JAEWFE010000183.1 GCA_023389005.1 Bacillota bacterium | reverse complement strand
ACTACCCTATAAAAGAATTAATTGAATAGTTTCCTTCACTTAAAAAGTAGAGGTCGCAGGATTTATTAAGCTTATGGAGTCAAGCAAGACGTGGAAGTAAGTCTAGGAAATACTGCCGAAACCATTCTTTATTGCTTGAAAGAATGTGTTGGGGTGCAAGTGAATAATTTGCACACTGTCTTAGTTTTCTAAGATGAGCTATGTTTAGTGAAAAGGATTGTAGTCATTTCAGCAGTCGTTTTCTAAGCATAGAAAGGGCTGCTTTTTTGTTTAACTAGAAGATGCAGTGAATCTGCCTTTCATTATTCAAGTACTTCTTAACAAGTGAAATTATTCAAAAAAAGAAGAAAAGAGGAATTTCAAATGAAAAAACGTGCAGGCTTATTCTTTTTACTGACACTAATTACACTATTTGTCACTAGTTTACCAGTATTTGCCGATGATAAAACTCCTGCCAATGAATTTAGAGTCGGAATGGAGGCTGGATATGCGCCATTTAACTGGACACAAACCAACGATAAACATGATGCGGTCGAAATTGCTGGTCAAAAAAATGCTTACGCTGGCGGTTATGATGTCGAAATTGCCAAACGCATTGCAGATGGCTTAGGTAAAAAATTAGTCATTGTCCCTACTTCTTGGGATGGCTTAATTCCTGCCTTACAATCCGGCAAATTAGATGCGATTATTGCAGGGATGAGTCCAACAACCGAACGTGCCAAACAAATTGATTTTACTGACCCTTACTACGAATCACATTTAGTTATGGTAACACAAAAAAATGGAAAATATGCCAATTCTAAGTCGATTGAAGATTTCAAAGGGGCAAAAATTACTGCCCAATTGAATACTTTCCATTACACAGTTATCGATCAAATCCCTGATGTCCAAAAACAACAAGCTTCAAAAGATTTTTCAAGCATGCGTGTGGCCTTGGCTTCAGGAATTATTGATGGTTATGTGAGCGAAAGACCAGAAGGCGTCACTGCAAGCAATGTCAATAAAAATTTCAAAATGATTGAGTTCGCCGATGATAAAGGCTTTAAAACCAATCCAGAAGATGTACAAGTCGCTGTTGGAATGCGTAAAGGAGATAGCGATGTACAAAAAGTCAATCAAATATTAGCGACTATTTCTGCTAAAAAACGTACGAAATTAATGGATGCTGCGATTGAAAACCAACCATCTTCAACTGATGAAAATGAAGACACTGGTTTAATGGCTACTTTCAAACAAATCTTAAGTCAATACGGTACCCTATTCCTTAAAGGTGCGGGCATGACTTTATTAATTGCGATTTTCTCAACCTTTGTAGGAACGATTATTGGTTTGTTAATTGGGGTATTTAGAACGCTACCTACTTCAGAAAATCCTGTCGCGCGTTTCTTCCAAAAAGTTTTAAATGCGATTATTACCATTTATGTTGAAGTTTTCCGTGGCACGCCAATGATGGTACAAGCGATGGTTATCTTCTATGGTTTGGCCCTAGCTTTTCACATTGATTTAAACCGTGTCGTTGCCGGGCTATTGATTGTTTCGATTAACACGGGTGCTTATATGACAGAAATCGTGCGTGGAGGTATCTTCGCTGTAGATAAAGGTCAGTTCGAAGCCGCACAAGCTATCGGGATGAACCACCGTCAAACCATGATGAAAGTCGTTTTACCACAAGTATTGCGCAATATCTTACCAGCCATTGGTAATGAAACAGTCATCAACATTAAAGATACCGCGGTGTTAAGTGTTATCAGTGTGCCGGATTTATTCTTTGCAGGTTCTACTAGTGCCGGAACTAACTACATGTTCTTCCAAACGTTCACCATCGTCGCTGTGATTTACCTAGTGATGACCTTAACTTCAACAAGCCTATTACGCTTATTGGAAAAGAAAATTGATGGACCTAGCGCTTATGTACCAATGGACGAAGAAAAATAAGGGAGGATTTAGACATGTCTGCAATTATTCAAATTAACCACTTGAAAAAAAGTTTTGGAAATAATAAAGTCTTAAAAGATGTTAGTTTAGCAGTGAAAAAAGGTGAAATTGTCACGATTATCGGTTCTTCTGGCTCAGGTAAATCCACCCTTTTACGCTGTATCAACTTACTTGAAAAACCAACCGATGGCGAAATTCTTTATAAAGGTGAAAATGTCTTAAGTCCAAAATACGATTTACCAAAATATCGTACCCATTTAGGGATGGTTTTCCAGTCCTTTAATCTATTCAATAATATGAATGTATTGGAGAACTGTATTGCTGGACAAGTCACTGTATTAAAGAGAAATCGTGAAGAAGCGAAAAAAATTGCCCTTGAAAACCTTGAAAAAGTCGGTATGTCCCGCTTTTTAAATGCAAAACCAGCCCAATTATCAGGGGGCCAAAAACAACGGGTGGCGATTGCGCGTGCGGTCTCTATGAATCCAGATGTCATGCTCTTTGATGAACCAACCTCCGCACTTGACCCTGAGATGGTCGGCGAAGTTTTAAAAACCATGAAAGACTTAACAAAAACTGGTTTAACCATGATTATTGTTACCCACGAAATGGCCTTTGCTAAAGAAGTTTCTGACCGTGTAATCTTCATGGATAAAGGAGTTATCGCTGAAGAAGGAACTCCAGAGGAAATCTTCAATACACCAAAAGAAGAACGTACCAAAGCCTTCTTACATCGTGTCCTTAACGATAAATAGTCGGATGTAAAGTAAGACTAGTCGCATTTGGCTAGTCTTTTTTCATTAATTTAATAAATAACTCAGAATATTTAGTTAAGACGTTGTGTCATCGTTTGACAAATGAGAATAAAAAATATCAACACAAATGATATCAACATATTTTATTGATGTTTGATGAAAGTATCATTAAAATTAACTCTATCTAAAATAAATAGGATTGCCATTTTTCGCAAAATTAGATACAATTTACTCAATTCTTTTTGAAAAGAGGTTTAAAATGGAAAAGAAATTATCATCAAAAGATTATTTGTATCTTGGTTCCATGTTATTCGGATTATTCTTTGGAGCAGGAAACTTAATCTTCCCTGTGCACATGG
>JAEWFE010000056.1 GCA_023389005.1 Bacillota bacterium | reverse complement strand
AAGGGGGATATTTGGGCGTGCCAGTTTTCTTCGTGATTTCTGGCTATTTAATTGTTGATTTATTACGTCAAGAATGGGAAAGTAACCAAAAAATCCATTTAAAAGCATTTTATTTTAGAAGAATTAAGCGACTGTATCCGGCTTTAATCGGTCTGCTGGTATTATGTGCTAGTTATATTACCCTTTTTCAACGGAATTTATTGAATAATTTACGTGGTGTCGTTTTCAGTAGTTTATTGTATTTTAATAATTATTGGCAGATTGATAATAAATTGTCTTACTTCGACCGCTTCCATAATCCAGATCCATTTACACATTTATGGTCGTTATCTGTTGAAGCACAAAACTATCTAGTCTTACCAATTTTACTTGTTCTTTTTTATAAACTTGGGAGGAAAAAAGACCGGGTAGCCGGCATATTCTTAATTGGATCGTTAGCTTCGGCGATTTGGATGGCGATTCAATTTAAACCTGGCGTCGATCCAACAGCAGTCTATGATGGTACGTTTTCGCGCTCCTTCTCCATGTGGTTGGGGGCTAGCTTAGCAATTTTTTGGCCAAGTAATCATTTACGCGCAAGTATTTCTAAAAAGGCCGAAAAAACGTTAAATCGTGCTGGTTGGCTTGCGTTATTGGCTATTCTTTTGAGCTTTTTCACTTTAAGTGCACAGTCTAACTTTTTATACTACGGTGGGATGTATATCATCAGCCTTTTTGCGGCGATACTTGTAGCAGTGACGGCCCATCCCGGTGCTGACTTCAATCGGTACTTGTCTAATCCGATATTTAATTATATTGGCAAACGAAGCTATGGAATTTATTTGTATCAGTTTCCAATTATGATTTTTTATGAAAGTACCGTTAAAAATATCAATCACCGTTTATGGTTGCATACGTTAATTGAAATAGCACTGATATTAGTGATGAGTGAATTATCCTACCGCTTAATTGAAGTACCTTGTCGTCGCTATGACTACTCACAATTACCAGTTCACTTCAAACAATGGGTGAAATTACCGGCCTATGCTTGGAAAAAAATCGTGTGTGTGCCGCTTGCAATTGTTTTTGCGGTTGCGTTATTTGGCATTTTTACTGCTCCTGCTAATCAAAAAAACGACGCACAAAAAGCTTTTGAGGCGAATATCGCTAAGAATAAAAAAGCTGCTGATGCGACCAAAAATACAGATGGGGCAACAGAAGTCATGCATGCGACCAATGAGATTGCGGATAAGTATCATTTAACGGATACGCAGTTGCTAAAAGCGCAGCAAATGAACATCACGATGATTGGTGATTCAGTCATGTTAGGTACTGTGGAAGAGATGAAAGAGGTCTTCCCAAATGTGGTTTTAGATGCGGATATCGGTCGTCAACTATACACTGCAAAGAAAACAATCAATGAGTTGAAGAAGAAAAAATTATTGGCAGATACGATTGTAATCGGTCTTGGCACAAATGGCGTTTACACGGAAGAAGATTTTCAAAATATGATGAAAGCGATTGGGTCTAAGCGTAAAGTTTATCTGATTAATGTTTATGTTCCGACTCAGCGTTGGCAAGGAGATGTGAATCGTTTTCTAGAATCAATGGCGCAAAAGTATAAAAATATCACACTAATCGATTGGTATGATGAAGCTAAAGAGCATGAAGATTGGTTTGAAGAAGATGAAACGCATTTGAAAGATAATGGTCAAGTTGGCTATGTCGCTTTTATTGCACAGAATGTATTGAAATAAAAGAATCCCCCGCAAATCTTTGGGTGTAGTATTCCAAAGACTTGAGGGGGTGTTTTTGTCTAATATTTATTTCGCCAAACGATAAATGGCATCAGCATAGATCGCTGTAGCATTGAATAAGTCATCTAAGTCCATAAATTCATTAGCTTGGTGCATGGTATCGATATAATCTGGGAACATCGCACCATAGGCAACTCCGCGTTCTAATAGACGACCGAATGTACCGCCACCAATGATTTGTTCTTCACCTTTTTGGCCAGTATGTTCTTCATAAACAGCTAATAAAGTTGCTACCAATGGATCATCAGCAGGAACATAGTGTGGTTTCATGTGATGTGGGCGTTCTTCAATTTTTACTTTATTTGCGCCAATTTTAGCCATCATGCCAGCCGTTAATAAAGTAGCAGAAGTGCCTTTAGGATAGCGGAAGTTCAAGTTCACATATGCATCTTCGCCATCTGCTTCAAAGCTAAATAAACCAGCATTCATTGTTAATTTACCCATTTTTTCATCTTCGTGGGCAATATCAAATTTTTCACCATAAACATCTTCATGGATATATTGTTCGATAGTTGATAAGAAGTCTTTTGCACCGCCAGCAAATTCATAGCTGCTTAAGAAGGCTGCTAAATAAGTACCAGCATTTACACCTAGATGTGGACTAGCTCCATGTGCAGATTTACCAACTACTTCAAAAGTAACGACATTACCATCGACTTTTGCTTCACCAGAAACTGGACGGCTAGTTAAGAAATAATTGAAGCTATCTGCCACAGTTTTTGCTTGTAATTCATCGTTAAATGCCACTTTTGCACTTGCTTTACCAGGAACCATATTTTCACGTAAGCCAGCTTTAAAACTATCTAAACGTACAGCACCTGTATTTGTTGAAGCAAAGTGTAAACGTAAAGAAACATTTCCTTTTTCACCATTGATAATTGGGAATTCCGCATCAGGAGAGAAACCAAAATCAGGTTTTTCTTCATGTTGGAAGTAATAATCCATATCGCCCCAACCACTTTCTTCATCTGAACCCACAACAAAGCGGATTTTTTTAGAAATTGGTAAGTTTAAATCACGGATAATTTTTAAAGCATAGTAAGCAGCGATACTAGGTCCTTTATCATCTGAAGAACCACGAGCGTAAATGCGATTATCTTTAATGACGGGTACATATGGATCTGTATCCCAGCCATCGCCAGCCGGTACCACGTCCATATGGCAGAAGATACCAAGTGTTTCGTCACCTTCACCGTATTCGATATGACCCGCATAATTATCTACATTTTTCACTGTAAAGCCATCGCGTTCACCATAGCCTAACATATGTAGTAAAGCAGCTTTAGGTCCTGGTCCAAAAGGTGCATCTTCACTTTTTTTGTCGTCTTCACGTTCACTTTTGACTTTTAATAACTCAACTAAGTCATTTAATAAGTCATCTTTACGTGATTCGACTTCTTTTTTCCAATCGATAGTCATAGATTTACGACCTCCTAAAGTTTTATTCACCTTACCATGATAACACTATTAGAGAAAAGATACAAAAGTAAATTATTGAATCGCTGTATTATACATGTTGTTATTTATTATTTATGTTATAATTTACTCGTAATAACTAAATTTCATCGAGGTGACCTAGATGTTAACAGCGTTAGACGAAACGATTCTAAGTACAATTGCTCGCCGCCCTTTAATCAGCCATAAAGGGAATTTTGGTCGAGTTTGTTGTATTGGAGGGAATCTAAGGTATGGAGGCGCAATTATTTTGGCTACCGAAGCTTGTGTATATTCAGGCACTGGGCTTACTACTACAATTTGTGATAAAGAAAACCGTCCTGCTATCCATGCGCGTACACCAGAGGCGATGATTGTGGATTGGCAAAATTTAGTAGAAGTTGATCGGGTTTGTCAAACGGCTGATGTGATTGTTATTGGTCCTGGTCTTGGTGATGATCCACAATGTCGGACAATCTTGCAACAAGTCATTCAAAACCAAAAAGAAAATCAGTGGCTGGTGATTGATGGTTCGGCTCTTTCGATAATGGCGGAGTTTCCCATGGACTTTCAATATCCTGAAAAAGTAGTTTTAACGCCGCATCAAATGGAGTGGCAACGTGTTTCGCAAATCGCAATTAAAGATCAAACATTTGAAAAAAATTTGGCTGTCCAACAAAAATTACAAACAAATGTCGTCTTAAAGAGTCATCAAACCCAAATTTATTTGGCGAATCAAACCCAATTTATTAATCCATTGGGAAATCCTGGTATGGCTACAGGAGGAATGGGAGATTCTTTAGCTGGTATGATTGGTAGCTTTTTAGCCCAATTTACGGATAAAGAAAAAGCCATTTTAGCCGCGGTTTACCTACACAGTTTTATTGCTGATAAAATTGCGCAAGAAAGTTATGTGGTTTTGCCGAGTCAATTAATTCAAAAAATTCCATATTGGATGGATTATTTTGTCAAGGTTTATCACTGAGAGGTAAAAAATGATACAAGAAGTAATGAATGAAATTAGTCAAGTGATGGCTAAAGTCGATGAACAACAATTACAAAAGATCTTACCACTATTTACAAAGCAACGGCGGATTTTTGTCAGAGGCGCTGGACGAAGTGGCTTTCAGGCAAAAAGTTTTGCAATGCGATTGATGCACTTAGGTTATGAAGTCTATGTATTAGGCGAAACAATTACGCCCAGTGTGCAAGAAGGGGATTTATTTATTGCCATTTCTGGTTCAGGAACAACAAAAGGCGTGCTGATGGATGCAAAAAGTGCGCAAGAAAAAGGCTTGACTTTGCTTGTATTTACGAGTGATAATCAATCAGCTCTTGCTAAATTAGCTGATGAAATGATTGTTATCCCAGGTGCTACAAAAACTGGCTCAGGAATCGCTTCTATCCAATTGTTGTCGAGTCTATTTGATCAAACGCTGCACATTACACTGGATATCTTATGCTTGATGCTTTCTAGACAGCAGTCAGCCACCAATGATGAAATTTTACAAGCACATGTGAATATTGAGTAACGAGTTTGAATATAAATGAAGTCCCACCTTTTCACCATTCATGAAGAGGTAGGACTTTTTGATTATTATCGTCATTTTTACATCCGATTTAACTCTAAGATAGCTCCTGTTTTGGCATCCGCAAGAAATTCATAGGTCACGAGTTGGTCATCTTCATAACGTGTGATGCCTCCAGGGTAGCCTTGGGTTTTTACCGCAAATTTTTGATAAGGTTGCATGGTATGTTCAATCCAACTACCTTCAATCGGCCCTTCTAATAAAAAAGCCTCTTTAATTTTCTGTAAGATATGGTCGGCTTGTAGGAGTTTGTCTTTTTTCGTGAAACTAGCTGAGACAAAACCGCTTAATAAACCAACGCCGATACCGATAGCTAGACCATTTCTAAATTGTGACTGGATACTCAATAGCATTCACCTGTTTTTCTAATTTTTTCTATTATTATAGCAAAATTTCATGAAAATTCCTAGTAATGAAAGTGAGCCTAAAAGGATTAAGAAACTAGCATCATAAGTATTTGGCGAATGGAAATGAAAAAGGTATAATAAGTATGATATTACTTTAGAAGGGTGAGAGTTGTAGTGAACGAAAAAACATTTCAACGGATCAAAGAATTAACAGAATTAACCGGTACAAGTGGTTTTGAAGGGGATATTCGTGCTTATATGCGTGAAAAAATGACACCTTTAGTAGATGAAATCGAACAAGATCGTCTCGGGGGTATTTTTGGGATTCGTCATGCGCAAAGTGAAGCAGCCCCAAGAATTATGATTGCGGCACATATGGATGAGGTTGGCTTTATGGTGACACAAATTACGGACCGTGGTTTATTTAAAGTTTCACCGCTCGGAGGATGGAATCCTTATGTCGTCTCTGCACAACGATTTGTCTTAAAAACAGCAAAAGCCAACTATCCATGCATTTCTTCCTCTATTCCACCACATTTATTACGTGGCAAGGGCGCTCAAGCCAATGTGCAAGTGACGGATATCTTATTTGATGCTGGTTTTGAATCTAAAGAAGAAGCCTTGAGTTTTGGTGTATTACCAGGTGATACGATTGTGCCTGATGTACAAACGATTATGACGGCTAATCAAAAAAATATTATTTCAAAAGCTTGGGATAATCGTTTTGGTTGTACTTTAGTTTTAGAAGCCTTAGAAGCTTTACAAAATGAAACACTTGGTCATACATTGATTGCCGGTGCGAATGTCCAAGAAGAAGTTGGCTTGCGTGGGGCTAGTGCATCTGTGACAAAATTTAAACCAGATTTATTCTTTGCTTTGGATTGTTCAGCAGCGGATGATTTAGTCACTAAAAACGGTACTTTCGGTCATCTGGGAGAAGGCACCCTTTTACGTATTTTAGATCCAGGCCACATTTTATTGCCTAGATTTAGAGAATATTTATTAGACACTGCAAGTACGCACCATATTCCTTATCAATATTTTGTTTCAGGTGGTGGTACCGATGCGGGGGCTGCACATAAAGCCAATGAAGGTATTCCATCAACTACAATTGGGGTCGTTGCACGTTATATCCATACGCATCAAACCATGTTTAGCATTAAAGACTTCGAAGCCGCTCGTGAATTCTTAATCCAAGTATTACGAGGCTTAGATCGTTCAACGGTTGATACAATTTTATTTGATAAATAAGGTGGGAAAATAGATGATTATTCCAAAAAGTTTAGAAGAATTAGCAACTTATGTGGAAAAGGGCAAAAACGTCTTTTTCTTTACAGCAGATTGGTGCGGAGATTGTCGTTTTATTAAACCAGCCATGCCTGAAATTGAAGCCGACTTTCCAGCATATCAATTTATTCAAGTTGATCGTGATGAATTTATTGATGTGGAAAGTAAATGGAATATTTTTGGTATTCCTAGTTTTGTCGTGATTGAAGATGGCAAAGAATTAGGTCGTCTGGTTAATAAAAATCGCAAAACCAAAGCAGAAATTGAGGATTTTTTAGCTAATCTATAAGGATTGAAAGTAGGGATGGCAGGTGCAAGAATATCGCTGTATCTTAGTTGGGATTGATGGTTCGCCGCAAGCATTTCGGTCCTTTGAAAAAGCAGTCGCCATAGCCAAACGCAATGAAGCTTTGTTGTTAGCTGTGCATGTGATTGATCAACAGCTACCTAAAATGCTGGAATTTGCGCCATTAAATGAAGATATTTTGGCCAAAGAGGAAGCCCAAGCAGTAAATTTATTGCGTGAATGTGAAGATTATGCGCATATTCACCACTTTGCACCTGTCAAATCCCTTGTTTATCGCGGCTCGCCACGCTTGATATTGGCCCATCAACTAGTTGAAACTTATCAGGTAGATTTAATCGTTGTCGGACAATCTGGTTTGCACGCCCTTGAAAAGTTAATGTTAGGGAGTGTTGCTAGCTATCTTGTGCGTGAGGCGTGTTGTGACTGTTTAGTGGTTCCTTTTAAATAAATATTCATTAGAAAGAAACGTTGGTGAAAATTTTGTCTTTTATACTTACCTCTAGTGTCTTGTATTGGTCGACTGCGTTAGATTTGTTAGTCATCCTAATGCTGATTAATAATCGCTATTCAAGTAAAACGCAGGCTCAAAAAATTGCTGCAGGTCAATTTATTGGTTCAAATGGTCTAATTGCTGTCAGTTTATTTTTAGCTTTTGTGCTGCATTTTGTACCTCAACAATGGATCTTAGGCTTTTTAGGCTTAATTCCGCTGGGCTTTGGGTTGAAATATTTATTTTTTGGCGATGATGACGAAGAAAAAGTCGAAGCAACCTTAACAACGCGCAAAGATAAAAATTTATTATGGACGGTCGCTTTGATTGCCTTTGCTTCTTGTGGGGCGGATAATATTGGTTTATTTACGCCTTACTTTTTAACCCTATCGACAGCTAAATTAATTTGGACTTTAGTTATTTTTGAATTAAATATTTTCCTGTTGATTATTTTAGGGAAAGCATTGGCCCAATTATCTTTTGTGAGTGAATTTTTAGAACATTTTGGTCGCTGGGTCATGGCGGCAGTTTATATTGGCCTTGGTATCATGATTATCATTGAATCAGGTA
>JAEWFE010000240.1 GCA_023389005.1 Bacillota bacterium | reverse complement strand
TCATTACCAATTGGCGAAACAATACCATAGCCTGTAATTACGACACGAGTCACTTGAAACACTCCTATCCATTCATCACTAATCCACCATCAACATTAATCACTTGGCCTGTAATATAAGGACTCTTCGCTAAGAAAACTGCAGTATTTGCAATATCTTCTACTTGACCAAAATGTTGTAATGGTATGTTTTTTGTCATCTCTTCACGAATTTTGTCACTAAGCTCGCTAGTCATATCTGTTTCGATAAAACCAGGGGCAATCGCATTGCAAGTAATTTTGCGTGGGGCAATTTCCCGAGCGACTGTCTTCGTAAATCCGATTAACCCCGCTTTACTGGCTGCATAATTCGCTTGACCGACATTTCCCATTAACCCTGAAACACTTGAGATATTAATAATTGTTCCTTTTCGTTGCTTTAACATACCCTTTAATAATTGCTGCGTCATGTTAAAACTGCCTGTTAAATTCACTTTCAAAACTTGTTCAAAATCTTGTTCATTCATTCTTAACATCAATTTATCATTGGTAATTCCCGCATTATTGACCAAAATAGTCACAGGAGCAAATTCATTTGCTTGTTTGACCATTTGTTTGACTTCCTCTGAATTAGAAATATCTCCAGAAATACCAATACAATTCACACCTAAAGCCTTGATTTCGGCAATGAGTGCTTCACTAACCGGGCGTCGACCATTTAAGATAATATGCACACCTTGTTTCGCAAATGCCTTGGCAATCGCTAGGCCAATTCCTCGTGTACTACCTGTGATAAATGCTGTTTGTCCTTTTAATTCCATTTTTACCTCGTTTATTTTCCTTTTTCCGCTAATAACACTTGTAACGTCTCTTCATTTTCAACACGAAACAGTTGAATCGACTTATCTATTTTCTTGATAAAACCTGATAAGACCTTGCCAGGACCTACTTCAATCATTTCCGTAATCCCCATGCTTTGTAATGTGGCGATACTTTCATAAAATCTAACCGGTGATTGAACCTGTAATTCTAGTAAATGGGCAATTTCTTCTTTAGACATCACTTTGGCAGTTGTATTACTAATGACCGGTATTTTAGGTGCATGGAAAGTCACTGTTTGAAATAAGTCATGTAGATTTCTTCCAGCCGGCCGAAGCAAAGCCGTATGGAAAGGGCCACTCACATTTAACTCGATCATTCTTTTAACACCCGCACGATGTAATAAAGTTACCGCTTCATCTACCGCGTCCACTTCACCACCAATAACAATCTGGTTGGGCGTATTATAATTAGATGGGGCAACCACTCCTAAATGACTCGCTTTTTGACAACATTCTTCTATGGTTTCAATCGATGCATTCATAATTGCCACCATTTTACCTGTGCCAGTTGGAGCGGCTTGTGTCATATACAGACCACGTTTTGCAACAATCTTTAATGCTGTTGGAAAATCTAAAACCTCGCTAGCAACTAAAGCCGTGTATTCTCCTAAACTTAATCCCATGACTGCATCTGGTTGTATTTGATATTCAGATAACAAACGTAAAATGGCCACACTAACCGTCAAAATTGCTGGTTGGGTATATTGCGTTAAGGTTAATTGTTCATTTTCTTCAAAACATAACTTCTTCATATCTATACCCAAGATTTCACTTGCTTCATTAAATATTTGATCAACAATCGGATATTTTTCAGCCAAATCGCGCCCCATTCCAAAATATTGTGCGCCTTGTCCACTAAATAAAAAAGCCGTTTTTGTCATACCTAGCTCCTTAACTCTATCAGGTGATTTTTTCTAGCTATTAATAGTGAAAAGACAGGAAATGGTGTTTCTCCTGTCTTTATTTGATTAATTTTGGTTATTTGCCACAAAGTTAACTAAATCTTCTACTGTTTGGATGCCTTCTTCTGTTTCGATTTTAACATCAAATGCATCTTCAATTTCATTAATTACTTGGAATAAATCTAAGCTATCTGCCTCTAAATCTTCTTGTAAATTCGTTGTTAATAAGATTTCTCCAGCTTCTTTATCTAATTCCTCTGCAACGATTTCTTGAATTTTTCCAAAAATTTCTTCTTTAGTCATTATATATTCCTCCAAAAATGTTTTTTCTAAATTTATTTGTTTACGATTTTTAAATGGTTGTTAAGATATGTCCGTAACTTAAGCCCCCACCAAAACCGGAAAACACAAGTTGTTGATGCGAATTCATCTGGATTATTCCTTTTTCCACCGACTCCGATAATAACAGAGGAATCGATGCTGCCGATGAATTGCCATAATATTCCATATTTTGCAAAAATTTTGCGCGGTCCACCTTTAATTTCTTCGCCATAATATCAAGAATTCTGACATTGGCTTGGTGTAAAAGAAAATAGTCAACGGAGTCTTTAGCTTCTCCTAAAAATTCGTCTAAGCTATTTGCTACCGTTCGTGTCGTAAAATCAAAAATATCACGGCCGTTCATGGTTAACTTATCCGAAATCATTTCTTGGGATAAACTAAATGGACTCTGATTGGCAATAAACCCACTCGTTAATGACCGTGCATAATGTCCATCTGCATAACAGCGACTTTTGATAAGCCCAAATTTTTCACTCGAACGTACGAGTACTCCCGCGGCAGCATCACCAAATAAGACACTTGTTTTGCGATCTTGCCAATTCACTACTTTGCTTAAGGTCTCCCCACCGATAATCATTCCGACTTGACCCGCTGGCAAATCATGAAGCAATCCTTTAGCTGTGTGCAAGGCATAGACAAACCCCGCACAAGCAGCTGTAAGATCAAAAGCGAAGGCCTGATGCGCATCTATGGCTCCTTGAACTTGACAAGCAACCGATGGACTTTGATAATCAGGTGTCATCGTCGCCACAAGAATAAAACCAATTTGTTCAGGAGATATGTTAGCTTTATCCAATAGTTGACGTGCAACATTGATACATAGATCAGATGTATTTTCTGTTTCAACAATGTGGCGGGTCTTGATGCCTGTTCGAGAATAAATCCATTCATCAGAAGTATTCATCATTTTGGACAAGTCTTCATTGGTGATTATTTTTTGGGGAACATAATGTGCAGTTTGAAAAATTTGCAACACAATGATACATCCTATTCTTACTTATATTCTTGTAAAAATGAATGTAAATTATTCAAAGCCTTGAGCAATGCTTGGGACTCCGCTTCATCCATTCCTACTAATATAGCCTGAATCATTTCGCGATGAAAATGTTGATGTACGCGATATAATAATCGGCCTTTTTTTGTCAAACCTAATTTCACTACCCGGCGATCATCTTCACTGCGAATTCTTTCCACATAGCCTTTTTTCACCAACTTATTAATGGCAATTGTCAAGGTACCCACAGTAATGGACAATTCTTTTGCAACTTCTGAGGTGGTCTTTTTCTTATACATACTAATCGCTTCAATCGTATGCATTTCTGTAATTGATAAATCATTAAACTGCGATTTCTTCAGCTCTGATTCTTCAATCACCAAGATATCATTAAACACATCGACTAATAACTGATTAATTTGTTCATAATTCTTTTCCATATTGCTTTCACCTAGATAGTTTGATATTCAAATGATTTGATAATCAAACTATATCTAATCTCCTTTCATTTTGCAAGCCTTTTTTGCAAATTTATGTAAAAAAATTTGATATTCAAAGTTTTTAAAGAACAAAGAAAAGATGCAAAATAACTATCAAACCAAGCTATCTTGCATCTTTGAATAAACTAAGGCATGAATTATTTTCAGGCTTAATTATTGAATTAAATCATAAATTTCCATCGCCACGATATCGATGTTATCAAATTGGTATGGTTGATTTGATTCTGCTTCAGTTAATTCAAAAGTTTCTGTTGAGCTATCGTAAGTCACGAT
>JAEWFE010000239.1 GCA_023389005.1 Bacillota bacterium | reverse complement strand
ATGTTGGAATTTTGAACATTTAATCAATATTAATGGAAAAATCGTCTGTCTTGTATTTATCCATATTTAAAACTCTTACGTATTCATCCAACTTCCTCACCGCATTTTCGTATTCTTCGATATTATTGTCTAGCTGATTCTGTATCATTTCAATCTCATATTCAATCTGTCCAATCGTTACATCCTTCGATAAATTCATCTTAGAACATTCATACTTAGCTAATCGCTTAGCATCTGGATTCTCACTTTGTAGGTTAACAACAACTTCTGCCATCTTGTTTAAGGTGGCAGTTTTTTCTAGTAGATTTGTCAATTCTATATCTAGCTGAGCGATTTCTTCAACCAATCCATCTTTTAATTCAATAATTTGTTTTTCTGTGAAATTATATTTTACTCTACCCATAACACCATTATATCAGAATTTATGATATCAATGAAGTATAAGCGCAACACCAAAGCAAAGAAAAACAATGCCCATCAAACCACCACTGTATAAACCAAGTGGTAGGAAAGCTGAGGTACTTTTATTTCCATGCTTTTTCATGTAAACAAATACATTTCGTGTTGCATATAATTGATAACAGCCTAATAACAATAATACAATCCCTGCAATCGTTTCAAACATTTTTTTATGCCTTCTTTCAATATTAGAACCATTTTGTATCCGCTGCTCTTTGCAAAGTCAACGGGCCAAACGTTGCTTCAATCGTTACATTCTTATTGCTAAGAGAGGTTTTTTCTTATACTAATTTATAATAACCTAAAAAATTCCATGTATATTTTAGGTCATATCCTGCTCGCTAATGACTTGGTAACTTTTCGCAAACTGTTTTGGGGAGAGTACATTCCGATTAGTTATATCTATGACATCGCCTGGAAAACCCAACGTATACATCGAATAACCTAAGAATCCACTACCGCCAAATGAACCAGTTGCCCCTTCTTTGATATTTTGACTAACGGAAGGTGAGATACCTGCCAATAAAATTCGCAGATGGTTGTCTATCCAAACCAAATAGTTTTTCGCAAACGCATCTTTCACCCAAGTTGGTTGATGCCCTTTGCGACTAATTTGCCAGATTTCAACTATTTTTTCTGTTTTATCTCTTGCTCGCATAAATAATCATCTCACCTTCGTTTTCTAAACAAGTTATGTAATATAGTTAGTAAGCCCTCTGACAATTTAGCTTTATCACTTATTAACAAATTCACTTACTGATATAATCATAACGTTTGCAAACGTTTTCTTCGTAGGGCTAAGGGATGCTTTTTTATATGCTAAAAAACTCCCAATAGCCAACGCCTAAACCTTGCCTATTAGGAGAATGAATTAATAACCATAACGAATATTTGATAAACGACTTAATTCTTTCAATTGTTCCGCTGGTTTTTCTGCTAAAGTGATGCCATTATCAAGCAAAACCTTCGAAACTTCAATGTTGAAACGACTTAAGATATAAGGAATAGCTGACTGTTCTTTCATCAACTCTTCATGATAGCTAACTAACATCTTACGCAAAGGCTCTAAATGGGCTTCATTCGGTAACTCTGCCATCAAGCTTTCGATTAATTTCATCGCTTCTTTCTTACGTTCTGCACCACCAGCATACCATTTTAACTCAGACATCATATCGCCTCCAAAAACAACCCGCTAAAAAAACTCATTAGCATTAAATAAATAATTCATAAAAAAAATTATATAACGATGCTTATCGAGTATAAATATTTCGGTGATCGATTTTAGATATTCTTAAAGATTGGCTATTTGGTTAGCTAATATTTTTGGATTAGTTAACATAAGTAAATGATTATCTGATGTAATTTTTTCATGAGGTATTGGTAACGCTATACTAGAATATACTATAAGTTGATTCACTTGCTGACTTATTTTAGCCAAAGTATTTTTTACTGAATAATTCGAATAGCAACGAAGATAAGAAATCATATTCTCATTACTTAATTTCGTATGATACCTTTCTTGATAAAAAGACAAGTTATGGTTCAAAATTTCTAATAACTTCATATCCTGTTGTTCATTTTCCTCAAGCATACTATTATAGTAATCTTGCAATGTGGCATATTGGTTTGTTGGTAATTGATTTGCGAATTGATTAAGTTCGTCATTCGTTGGCAATGTTTCAAATCCGTCAATTAATATAAGTTGATGACACTGATGATTATGCGTACTCAAATAATGGCC
This sequence comes from Bacillota bacterium, assembly GCA_023389005.1. Lineage (GTDB taxonomy): Bacteria > Bacillota > Bacilli > Lactobacillales > Enterococcaceae > Enterococcus_E. The sequence goes on along the minus strand of JAEWFE010000239.1, from coordinate 546 downwards.
TACCACCACTACTCCAAAAGAAGCAGCGACCACTATTCCATCAGGCTTCAAACGACACAATTCAGATGATAGTTTTTCTTCAATTTTTTCTAGATTCACTTGTTCATAAGAATGATCCAAAAAATCTAAAAAGGCCACTTCTTTTTCCTCAAACAATGGGCAAATTTTATCCCAAATATGTCGACTCCATCCCAATGGTGAAACAAATAATACATCTAAATCTGATTTCGACATAAAACAACCTCCTCCGAATACAAAAATCCCACTAAAATTAGACTAAGCGTGGCAGCTAGCTCTTTTTAGTGGGAAAATATTTTATTGATACAAATCATTCACTGGTTTTAAGACGATGCGATTTAATTCATTGATTAATTGGCTAAAAGCTTGTTCTTTCATCATAACATCTGAAACCAATGAATCGCCTTGCATCTTAGTCGTTAAATCTTCAGCTTTGTGTGCATCGGCATCTGATAATTCTTCGCCAGCCATCATTTTTTGTTGCATCGATTGTTGGAAGGCTTGGAACTCTTTGAATAAATCATAAGA
>JAEWFE010000177.1 GCA_023389005.1 Bacillota bacterium | reverse complement strand
ATAAAACCACCATGTAAGATTTCCTCAAAGTTTTCTGGACCATCTGCCACGATTTGCATACTGATATTGCGTTTTGGATCATAAGTCGGCAACTGGAAATACTCATCTACATAATCCATTTTATTGGCCTTTTTAATGGCTGAAGCATTCCAATCTCGAATAAATATTTCTTGTAAAGTAAAAACAGCTGTACCAAAAATTCTGCCATGGGTATCGCGCCATGGTCCAAATTTTTTACTCTTACCTAGGTATTGATCACCAACATTAAAACCACCCGTCCAGCCAATCACACTATCGATAACCACAATTTTGCGATGTAAGTGATAATTTAAACGTGTTTTTTTGATTAAGTTGCGTGAAGTGATAAATGGAACTACTTGGCCGCCCGCTTCAATAAGTGGTTTGAAAAAGCGCATATTGACATTGCCACCCCAAGGATCAAATATCAAGCGTACCTCAATCCCCTCTTTGGCCTTTGAAACCAATAAGTCTCTTAATTGGGTACCTATCTGATCTTTAAAAATAGCATAATACTCAATATGGATATGGTGTTTAGCTTGCCTGATATCTTTAAATAAGTATTCAAACTTAGTATAACCATCCGTATAAAACGCTATATCATTTCCTTTAGAAAGTGGCGATTCTTCTGTATTTCTAAAGTAGTTTTTTAAAAGATTAGATTCAGGAGTTTTAACCGTTTGATGATATTGTAAATTATATTCCTGAATGGAACGATTAATTTCTGTAATTCTGCCTTGATATTTTTCCGTGTATTTATAAACAATCTCCCCATCAATTCCCCGACCGCAAAACAAATAAAGTAAGAATCCAAATCCTGGAATAAATACTAAAGTCATCATCCAAGCAAAGATACTAGCAATGGAACGCGGCTTTCTGAATATGGTAATAAAAGCCCCAATTGTATTAATCGTAATAAAAAACACCAAAACTTGATAAAGAATATCAAATTCTTTGGCAAACATATTCTTGTCTCCTTAAAGTAAATAATTATGATCAAAAATGATTTCTACTTGATGATTTGGAAATTCCTGATTCACTTTTTTAGTAAGAATTGCTTCTATAAACTCATCTGTAAAGGGAAAATTTAAAGGAATGACTAAATCAAAACAAATACGATCTTTTTCCAAGCGTAGATCATGCATTCTTAGTTGCCCATCGATTTGTGCTAGTTCATTTTTTATCAGCTGTCTTAAACGAATATGGGTTTGATTATCAATTGGCACTGGATCGAGATGACAAACGAGTTCCACATCTAACTCATCTTTAAATGTGCGCTCAATGCCATCAATTATATTATGTGCCTGATTCAAGGTTAATTTTTCGTCCACCTCGATATGAACGGAGGCAAAACGATTTTTGGGGCCATAAGAATGAACGAGTAAATCGTGAAACCCTACAATATCCTCACAAGCTTGCAAACACTGCTCCATTTTTTCAATTTCTTCTTGTTTTGGCCGACTTCCCAATAATACATCCATAAATTCCGTAATCATTTGATAGCCAGAATAAATAATATAAATGGCTAAAGCAAAACCAAAATAACCATCTATCCGCCAAGAAGTTACCCATTGAACAGCCGCTGAAATTAGCACTATCAAGGTCGTATAAACATCATTTAAACTATCTTGACTCGTTACTATTAATGCATTGGACTTAATCATTTTGCCGAAATATCGGTACATCACAACTTGCAAGATTTTTATCACAATAGAAAGAACTAAAACGAAAAAAACAATCGGAGAAAGCTTAATAGCGACCGGATGAATGATTTTTTGGATTGAACTTTCTAAAAACTTAAACCCAACAAACAAAACTAATATCGAAACAATTAAACCACTCACATACTCAAAACGCTCATGCCCATAAGGATGCTCTTTATCTGCCGGTTTTCCAGCTATTTTAAACCCAACTAAGGTTAATAAAGAAGAAATAGTATCCGATAAACTATTAATCGCATCTGCCATAATAGAAACCGAATGCGCAAAAACCCCTATCAAAAATTTCCCGATAAAAAGGACAAAATTACTGATTAAGCCTAAAATACCAGCTAATATTCCGATTTGATTGCGGTTGTATTTTTGTCCAATATTTTCACACAGTTTCATCATATGCCTACTCTCTACTTTGTGATTTTCGAATAAATAAAGATAAAATACCTGTAATGAATAAAATGCTTGCAGAGATATAATATGGGAAATGTTGGTTTAAATCAAATAACGCACCAGAAGCTACGGGACCGATAATATTACCAAAACTCGTAAAGGTAGAATTTAATCCATTAATGGTCCCTTGATTTTCGCCTGCAATTTTTGATAGATAAGTCGTCACTGCAGGTCTAAATAAATCAAATGCTAAAAAGACCACAAAAGTTGCGATAACAAATATAGTCGAATTTTTGGTAAAAGCAATGATAAAAATAAAAATTGCACTTACAAAAAATGTAATCTGAATTAAACCTATCTCTGAAATTTTTCGAATAATATGATCAAATAAAAATAATTGGAAAAATAGTGCTAAAACACCACTTACTGTAATTATAACAGCAATTTGTGCAGGATTAAAGCCAAAAATAATCGTTGTCATAATTGTATAAATACTTTCGAAAGCTTGTAAGCCAAAGGAGGAAATAAAAATAATGATAAAAATAAATAAAACACCTTGCTTAGAAAGAAATTCACGCACGATTTCCTTGGCATTTGTCTTTTGAGAAGTATTTTTTGCTTGAAGGTCATGCTGTGGTTCAATCAAAATACTTTGTGTTAAAAGACAGCCAATAATTGCAATAATCCCCGCCGCAAAGAATGGCACACGATGACCTAGACTTGCTAGCACCCCACCAATTCCGGGACCGATAATAAATCCGCCACTGATTGCCGCAGAAACATAGCCCATCGCTTTAGGTCGTTGCTCAATCGTTGTCATATCAGCAACAAATGCAGTAACCGCAGGCATTAGTAAAGCCGCAGCCACACCGCCTAGACCACGGGATAGATAAAAAATGTATTTATCATTGGCAAATCCAAAAATAAATTCTGAAATGGCAAATAAAGACATTCCCAGGACAATCATCTTTTTGCGGCCAAGTTTGTCAGATAAATAGCCCATAATCGGGGAAGCAAGCAATTGAGTGATAGAAAACACCGATAACATCATGCCCATAATCGCACCATTAAAATGCATGTCTTCCATAAGTAAAGGCATTACCGGAATCACCAAACCAACCCCAGTAAAAATTAAAAATAAATTACTAATTGCAATAATCAACATTACATTCTTTTTATTCAACTAATCATCTCCCAATTCTATAGATGTTTCTATTTTACTAAATGATAGAAATATTGAACAGTAAAAACAAAAAAGAAATAGCTGATTCACGAAAACTCATTGTGAACAGCTATTATTCAATGACATGATTAGAAATTAATTGTCCTTTATCATATCGATATCTTAATTGTGAAAATTCAAAAGGTCGTCCATCTTTTAAACTTACGACTTGCTCGACTTCTAATACAGGATCAGCCTCTTGACAATCTAAAAAATCATGATCATATTGGTCAGAACGATCGGCTTTTATTTTACGTAAGGCAGAACCAATCTTAAGGGATAAAGAATTTGAAATATAATCATATAACGATTGCTCAACCACTGATTGATCTAGGTTTTTAACTATATTTACCGGCATAATAATGTATTCTAATCTAAAAGGTTGTGCATTCAAATATCTTAATCTAATAATATCATAGACGCGGCTCCCCTCAGGCAATTCTAATTTTTCACACTCATCATCATCGGCTTGCCTGACATGAAAAGAAATAACTTTATTATTAATATCCATGATTCCTTTAAACTTAGCTGTTAAACCAATGCATTCATTAATATTAGATTGCATAATAGAAGACTGTTTATTTTCTGCTTTTACAAAAGTCCCATTCCCTT
>JAEWFE010000150.1 GCA_023389005.1 Bacillota bacterium | reverse complement strand
AAACCTTTTTGACCATCTTCAGCTAAAGTGACCTGATAACCTTCTTTTTGTAAATTAAATTGTAATAGGGTACGAATAGATTCTTCATCATCGACAACTAATACTTTTTTCATAAAAACCTCCAAATGATTTTCTGTTTCCATTTTACCATTAAGGACTATGGAAAACCACAAAACAATGATATAATGAAAAATGTTAGTCAATCTTATTTAGAAAGTAGTTAGAAATCATGATTGGAATAAGTGCTTGTCTGGGCGGTGTGTGTTGCCGCTATGATGGACGGATGCAAAAAATCAATCTAATAAAAGAACTGATAGCCGCCAATGAAGCTGTCTTAGTTTGCCCTGAGGTGATGGGTGGTTTACCGATTCCGCGCGTGCCGGCTGAGATTGTCGGTGGCGATGGCTTTGATGTCTGGCAAGGAAAAGCCAAAGTCATCAACCAGAATCAAGAAGATGTCACCGAAAGCTTTAAACATGGAGCGAGAGTAGCTTATGAAAAGTTACAGGCCCAGCAAGTGACGACCTTAATTTTAAAAGAGCGCAGTCCTTCTTGTGGTAAGTCACAAATTTATGATGGCACTTTTTCAGGTACGAAGAAGATAGGTGTCGGAGTAGCCACGGCTTATTTTATCCAAAAAGGGATGCAAGTTTATAGTGAGGCGGACTTACCAACTTTATGCTCACAAAGGGGGATTTTACTTGGAGATTGAAAAAACAAATCGCATGAACGCTTTGTTTGAGTTTTATTCGACACTTTTGACGACCAAGCAGATGAACTATATGGAATTATATTATGCGGACGACTATTCTTTAGGTGAAATTGCTGAAGAGTTTGAAGTGAGTCGGCAAGCGGTTTATGATAATATCAAGCGGACCGAAAAAATTTTAGAAGACTATGAAAAAAGATTACATATGTATTCAGATTATATGGTCAGAAGGCAAGTCTATGGGCAGTTTCAAGAATATATTGCCAGTCACTATCCAAAAGACGAGACCTTGCAAAGTTTTATCAATGAATTACAAGCAATAGAGGATTAATAGATAAGGAGTTTTTTATGGCATTTGAAAGTTTAACGAAGAGATTACAAGATGCGATGAGTAAATTACGTCGCAAAGGGAAAGTAACCGAAGCCGATGTAAAAGAAATGATGCGTGAGATTCGTTTGGCCTTACTGGAAGCCGACGTGAACTTACAAGTCGTGAAAGAATTTACTAAAAATGTTCGCGAGCGGGCTGTTGGGGCAGAAGTTTTAGAAAGCTTATCCCCAGCGCAACAAGTCGTGAAAATCGTTGATGAAGAGTTAACGATGATGTTAGGTTCTGAAACGGCTGAATTAATCAAGTCACCAAAGATTCCTACAGTTATTATGATGGTCGGGTTACAAGGGGCTGGTAAAACAACCTTCACAGGGAAATTAGCAAATCATTTAATAAAAAATGAAAAAGCACGTCCATTACTGATTGCAGGTGACGTATATCGACCAGCTGCGATTGACCAATTAAAAGTTTTAGGTGAACAGTTAAAAGTGCCTGTTTTTGAGATGGGTACTGAGGTTTCACCTGTTGAGATTGTACGTCAAGGGATGGAAGTTGCCCGCGAAAAACGCAATGACTATGTGTTGATCGATACGGCCGGACGTCTGCATATCGATGAAACTTTGATGGATGAGTTAAAACAAATTAAAGAAATCGCCCAACCGAATGAAATTCTTTTAGTTGTCGATGCCATGACCGGTCAAGATGCGGTGACTGTAGCGGATAGTTTCAATCAACAGCTAGGCATTACCGGGGTGATTATTACCAAACTTGATGGGGATACTCGTGGCGGGGCGGCATTATCCATTCGTTCAGTTACGGGTGCACCGATTAAATTTACTGGTACTGGTGAAAAATTAACAGACCTTGAAGTATTCCACCCTGATCGTATGTCTAGTCGTATCTTAGGGATGGGGGATTTATTAACCTTAATTGAAAAAGCCCAACAAGATTACGATGAGAAAAAAGCGGAAGAACTAGCCCGTAAGATGAAGGAAAATAGCTTTGACTTTAATGACTTTATCGAGCAGCTAGATCAAGTGATGAGCATGGGACCGTTAGAAGATTTGATGAAGATGATTCCAGGGATGAGCACCATGCCAGGAATCGAAAATCTAAAAGTGGATCCAAAACAAATTGCTAGACAAAGAGCTATTGTGATGTCCATGACTCCCCAAGAGCGTGAAAATCCTGACTTACTCAATCCAAGTCGTCGTCGAAGAATTGCGGCAGGTTCAGGAAACAGTGTGGTCGAAGTCAACCGCATGATTAAGCAGTTTAAAGAAGCCCAAAAAATGATGCAACAAATGACCAATGGTAACTTTAATATGCCAGGTATGGATCAAATGTTTGGCGGTGGCATCAAAGGAAAATTGGGCAAAATGGCGATGAACCGCATGATTAAGAAGAATAAAAAGAAAAAGAAGAAAAAACGTAAATAAACGGACAGAATAGCCACCAGTCGTTCAACTAAACTGGTGGCTATTATCTTCTTATTCGTTAAAAAAGGAGGATTTGATGAACCCAAAAGCGAAACAATTATATGCACTCATTCATGAAATCTACAATCAATCCGCTTATCCACTTTCGCATGTAGAAAAGCAAGCATTTTTTGAGGCGGCTAAAAAACTAACAAACAATCAAGAACGCATTAGCCTGATTGCATATCGCTTATATCCGACAGTGGAAAAGGCTGCTCAAAGCCATCAAAGTTATAAGGAATTGCAATACTTAAAAAAATTACTTCTAAAATATCGTTGGAAATACTATTTAGGTGTGGTTTTGCCTAGTGCCTTTATTCGATAATTTATTGTGGTCTAGTTTATGACTAGACTTATTTTTTTTGCATTGTGTCTAATTATTCGTTACAATGAATTTATCTTATTGAAAGGAGTTTTTTTATGCAACGATTAAAAATACAACATTTGATTGCAACCGGGATTTATACAGCGTTATATTTTATTTTGATGGCACTTTGCTTACTGGTTTTGCGCTTTACGATTCCTGGTTTTCATAATTTATTGCTTCCTGGTGTGAC
>JAEWFE010000122.1 GCA_023389005.1 Bacillota bacterium | reverse complement strand
CCTAATTAGTGTGGATGAAGGCTTGGTTTGTTCCACTATTTTAGATCTTTATAGTAAACAAGCTATCGTAGCCGAACCAGCCGGCGCATTGAGTGTAGCTGCTTTGGAATTGCTGAAAGAAGAAATCAAAGGTAAAACGGTCATTTGCGTCATCAGTGGAGGCAATAATGATATTAATCGTATGGCTGAAATTGAAGAGCGAGCATTGATGTACCAAGGATTAATCAATTATTTTGTGGTAAACTTCCCACAACGTCCAGGTGCTTTGAAAGAGTTTGTTACCGAAGTTTTAGGTCCAAATGATGATATTACCTTGTTTGAATACACGAAAAAAGTCAATCGCGGAACAGGACCGGTTGTCTTGGGCGTTTTATCTAAACAAAAAGAAGATGTTCCCGGTTTATTGGTTAGAATCGAACAATTTGATCCAAACTTCTTAAAATTAAGTGAGCATCCAACTTTGCACACCTTGTTAGTATAATGATAATGCATAAACTAAGAGAAGAAACGATTCTCTTGGTTTATGCTTTTTTTACAATAATCTAAAAATAATAAATAAGAGCATTGCCAGTCAAATTGTGGTAAAATAAAGCTAGACTAGATTAAAGGAGATATACGATGTCTTTTAGTGAAAAAATGTTACAGTCGTTGTCTGATGGTGATTTAGCCGGCGCTGATTTATTATTACAACAAGCTTTAACCCATGATGAATTACCTGTATTAATTGAGTTGGGTGAAGTATTAATTGAAAAAGGATTCTTGATTGAGGCTAAGGAAGTCTTTTTAGATTTAGTGGAGCGTCAAATTCCTGAAAAAGATTTGGTATTAACCTATTTGGCTGAAATTGCAATCGAAGAAGATGATTACGAAACTGCCTTTGAATACTTAGACCAAATCAAAGAGACGAGTGAATATTATCCACGCGCACTCTTTATGATGGCTGATGCTTATCAAGCGATTGGGTTTATCGAAGTAAGTCTGGCTAAATTACAAGAGTTGCTCGCTTTATTACCCGAGGATGAAACCGTGCAATTTGCCTATGCAGAAATTGCTTTGCTAGCCAATAAATTGACACTAGCGCAAAATATGTATGAACTTTTATTAGATGCGGGATATAAAGAATTTTCTAATGTTTCGATATTAGAACGTTTAGCGACCACACTTGCACATCAAGGGAAGTTTGAAGAGGCTTTAGACTACTATAAAGAAGCTTATCGTCACAAGAAGAATGATCAAATCCTATTAAACTTAGCTCGTTTGAATCAACAAATGCATGAAATGGATGAAGCGATTGTCTATTATGAAGAATTGATCAAAGAAAATCCGAATATTAAAGAGGCTTATCTAGAGTTAGCGGATATCTATGTTCATGAACAACAGCCAGTAAAAGCAGCGCAGTTATTGGAACAAGCGATTAAAGAGAATCCGTATTATGTGCATTTTTACTTACATTTGGCTGAAGTGCTAGAAGAGTTGGAAGACTATCAAAAAGCCAACCTTTATCTGAATCAAGCGCTCTTATTAGATGAAGAGGAAGATAGTGTGCTGACTGCTCTTGCTAAAAATGCCTTTTATCAAGGAGAATATGAGCAAACATTGCACTATTTTGAACGAATCGAAAATGCCTATCAAGGCGAATTGCTTTGGATGGTTGCTCGTATCTATAATGAAGAGGAAGAATTTGAAAAGGCAGCCCATTACTATGAAATGGCTTTAGAAGAAATGCAAGAAGTCCCTGAATTTATTCGCGACTATTGTTACTTTTTACGTGATGAAGGTCGCTTGAAAGAGGCTTTGGCATTACTTGAGAGTCATTTAGCCAAAGAAATGCATGATGAATCTTTACATCAACTTTATGATGAATTAAAACAAAGCGATTGGGATTACTAACAAAGAAGGTGAAGCAAATGGCAATCACATTGGCACAAAAGAAGAATTTTCTGGCTTGGTTTGTAACGAGTCAATCATTTACACGACGAGAAGTTTCATGGTTAGTCAACTATTTAATTAGTCACGAAGCTATTTTAGAAAACGTCCACTTTGTTGAAAAAGCAGAAGTTACACCAAGAGGACTAGTCATTCAAACAGCTGATTTTTCTGATACTCCCATTCTTTTATATAAAGAAAAGATTGAATTTGCAGATGTGGATCAGATTTTCCATGAGATTCGTTTCCATTGGCAAGAAGATTTGTATTTAGAATGTCGGTTTAAAGATGCCTGGCAAGAAGCCATTTATCTGGGTGTTTTGGAAGATAATCCCTATGCTAGTTGGAACGAAACCTTAGACTCACAATTTGATCGCCAAGTAGAGGACTACTTCGATGAATTAGCAAGGGAAAGTCAGAAGAAGGAGTTATTGTTACGAATCAATCAGGCATTGGAAGAAAATGATCAAGCAACTTTTGCTCAATTATCTTCTGAATTAAAAGCATTAAGCTAACCAAAAGGCCACAGTTCATTTGATTTGAGCTGCGGCCTGATTTTTATTTATTTTTCTTTAGCACGGTTTTTTTCGGTCTGAGGTAAGTAAATCCTTCGCCAATCACTTCATGAACATTGATAATAGAAATAAAGGCTTTTTCATCCACTTCATGAATCATTCGTTTAATGGCAGGTAATTCTCTAACGCCGACTACCATATAAATGATATCTTTTTGGACTTTCGAGTAAGCTCCTTCACCCTTAAGATAAGTAATTCCACGCATCACGTTAGCCATCAAATATTCAGTGATTTCATTGCTTTTATCTGAAACGACTAAAATTCCTTTTTCAGAATAACCACCATTGATGACTGCTTCAACGACACGAGAGAAGACAAAGCTAAAAATCAAAGTATAGATCATTCGGTGTAAATCAACATAAGTCAAGGAAGCAACTAAGACTACCACATCAAATCCAAAAAGCCCACGTCCTAAGGGAATCCCAAAGTTTTTATCTAAAATTCTCGCAACGATATCACTACCACCAGTGGTTCCACCCACGCGATAGATAATCCCGCTACCAAAACCCATTACAATCCCAGCAACGAGTGCGACAATTAATAAGTCATGATCTAAGTCAATCACAATTGGAATTTTTTGCCAGAAATCTAACCAGAAAGAAACACCAAAAATACCAAAAATTGTATAAATTAATGTTTGACGTCCTAGAATCTTGCCACCTAACAATACAATAGGAACATTTAATAACAAGTTTGTGATAGCAGGATTATAATTAAATAAAGCTTTTAAAATCAAGGTAATCCCGGCGATACCACCTTCAGCTAATTTATTAGGAATGTTAAAAAAAACAAGGCCAAAACTAAAAATGGCTGTTCCTAAAATAATGACAAAGATATCAAAAAACACTTTCCAAGATAAATTCTTTTGCATTTGAATACCTCCCCTAAAATTTACTCAACGATATTAATGTATCAGAAACAACCATGAAATACAATAAATGTGCTAAAAAATACTGAAAAATAAGTAAATCTCTCATTTTCTAGTTTTTGATTGTTGCTAGTCAAAATGTAAACTTATGTTATAATGATTACGGACTTACTGAAAAACGTATGAAACGAATAGAAAGGAAGTAGCAATGCGAATAAATAACTTACCTCAAGAGTTTAAGAAAGCATTACCAGTTATTGACAAACTGAATCAAGCAGGCTATGAGGCTTATTTTGTTGGCGGTAGTGTCCGTGATTGCATCTTAAACTTACCGATTCATGATGTTGATATCGCCACTAGTGCTTTTCCGGCTGAAATTAAAGAGGTCTTTGAAAAAACAATTGATGTCGGCATTGAGCATGGTACGGTTTTAGTTTTGCATCAAGATGAAAGCTATGAAATCACCACTTTTCGTACAGAATCGACCTATCAAGATTATCGTCGACCAGATCATGTGGATTTTGTTCGTAGTTTAGAAGAAGATTTAAAACGACGTGATTTTACGATTAATGCATTAGCCCTAAATGCCCAAGGTCAGATTATTGATTTGTTCCATGGACTAGAAGATTTACAAAATAAAAAATTAAAAGCAGTGGGGATTGCTGCTGAACGCTTTCAAGAAGATGCTTTGCGGATGATGCGTGGCTTAAGATTTGTTTCACAATTAGGTTTTGATTTAGAAGAACAGACGCAAGCAGCCATTACTACACACGCACCATTATTGAGTAAAATTTCTGTTGAACGAATTTGTATTGAGTTTGAAAAATTATTATTAGGCCAAAATGCGCAACAAGCTTTTCAATTATTCATTACAACTGATTGCTTTAAATATTGTCCACAACTGGCAGATAAACAGCATTTTTTACAACAAATGAGTGAAATTTTGCGTTTTCCTATTCAGGATTTATCGGTGGCCTGGTGTTTATTAATCGATCAATTAGAAATTGCGATAAAACATCAAAAAGCATTTTTAAAAGAATGGAAGCTATCCAATCAGAGAATACATGAAGTACTACTTTTACGTGAGGCGCTAGAAATAATCAAACAACGACCAATGGATGTCTTGGATTATTATCAATTAAATGAAACTTGTTTGACTCAACTTTTCTATATTGCTCCGTTTTATGATTTAGCCTTATCAAAAGAAAGTTTGCTGAATCAATATCGTTTGCTTGTCATTCATTCGCTCAAAGATTTAGCAATTAATGGGAATGATTTAATGCAGGCTTTGAATCGCCGTGGTGGCTTATGGTTAAAAGAAACCCTTGCACACTGTGAGCGAGCCGTCCTATTAAAAGAAGTGGCTAATGAACGTGAGGCATTGCTAAATTATGCCCAAGAGTTTGTGAATTTTGCGTAATAAGACTGCTGACTAAGAATTTTCTTATATTATGCTTTGTTATCTATCAATGACTATAAATAGATAAAAAATACCGAATTATCACATTTGTAATCTTTATTTATTTTAAATAAAAATTATTTTCTAAAAATCGTTTTTTTGTGAAGATTGCACGTTGTTTACGTTTTCTAAAACCTATGCTAAACTAACAATGTAAGAACTTTCAGATAGCGCTTTTTTGGTGCTGTCTTTTAATTGAAGGAGTGAATCTTTTATGGCAAGAGAAATGAAAGCATTAAAATTTTTATTTAGAAATGGTGAAACATGGACGATTGAACGCCGTCACATTGGCGATTTGTGGATTAAACAAATCACTACAAGCTATGGACGTATCAATGGTAGCGAATTTGTAGAAATTCATCC
>JAEWFE010000102.1 GCA_023389005.1 Bacillota bacterium | reverse complement strand
ATTTGCTGGATAAACGCCATTTAAAATTTTTTGTTCTAAATCGGCAAAAATCTCTTTAAATTTATTCATTCTAATCCCTCAAAATTAATCTTTTTAAAAGTAATTTCTAATACTTATTATAATAAGGCAAATAACTGGTGTAAATAGACAAGTCTTGAAATTAAGTGTCTTTTAGGAAATTTTGTGTTACTATTTACTAAAAGGAGAGGTGGATAAACATGATGCTATATGGCGTAAATCATCGCAATGGGCAATTAGAAAAATGCAATGACCAAATTTCTTGTAATCATACCTTTCATCTGCTCCCACATCCTGATTTTCCAAATTATGAAGATTATGTGGAAGCAATTAAGTCGATTAAACAACCCGCAATCTTAAAATATCCAAATTTTCCTCAAGAATTTTGGTTTTTACCATGTGATAAAGTAATTGCAAATAAGGATTTTATCCATCGTACTGAGCTACCTTTCCCAATTATGGGTATTCAAGATAAATACTATAATCCCAAAACGCAACAATATGTAAAACTAGATTCTCCAAAAGGTAGTCAAGACATCACTTCTGAAGGATTACGAGAAGATTTGATTTATCAAGTGATTCAGCTTTTTAACTTTTCTCGCATCGTCTCTTATCATTCTATTCTTTTTTTACAAACAGATGGCACTTGGGCTAAAGGCGTGATAAGCGATGAATTTAAACAACCTGGTGAAAGTGAATTATCCTTTGCTGCATTAGAATTATTAGATAATCGTTTGGCAACCGACTCTTTTGACATTATTAAAACGGATGAAGAGATTATCTCCGAGCAAATTCTGATTATCAATAACAAAGCACCCAATCTCTATCACGACTATTTTAAAATTTTATTTTTTGACGCTATCACCAACAATCGTGATCGGTACTATAATCCAGGCAATTTCGGATTGCTTAGACACAAAGAGAAAAAAACGTATTCTATGCTACCTCCTTTTGATAACGGAGCTGCAATTGAAATTCCCTATGATAAACAAGATATTATCAATAGAATTCATAAAATAGCAAACATTGCGAAAATGTACTCTATCAATCAGCCCTTGTTAGTTGCTTCGAAAAAACAATTATTCCATTTATTAGCAACCTATCAAAATGACCTATACGAGCCAAAAGTTTTCCAACAAATGCTAGCGTACTTAATGTTTGCTTTTGAACAATCTGAAAACCTACTATGGAAGGATGACGAACATGCGGATTCTTGTCTATGAAAATGGCGAACTAGATGGAATCGCCTATAAAGAAACCAACGAATATGTCAAAGCAAAAGAACATTCTTTTTTTGATTATCTCACTAATATCCCTGTGAACTACCTGATTATCGAAAAGTTCATTCTGTTTCGTGAACGCATTACCTCTTTAGACCAAATGAAATATGATGGTCGCGCATGTGGGGATACATATCGCTTTATTGTTGAAAATGATAAATAAACAAAACAGTGTCTAACCAATTCTCATGTAGAAATGGTGGACACTGTTTTTTATATCCCTAATTCTTGTTGTAAAGCCATTAATAGTTCCGCTAAATGACTAACTTCTTGATACTTAAAAATTGCATGATTGGCTGGCTTTTGGCGCTGGCGATGATTGAACCAATACACTGGCCAGTTCACCTGATTCGCCCCGATAACATCATTTTCAAACGAATCTCCAACATAGATTGCTTGATCCAAATGATGCGTTTTTTGATAATATTCAAAAATTTCACGTTGAGGCTTCATTAACTCGACTTCTCCTGAGATTAACCAATTCTTTTCAGGAATATACTGATCCAACTGAAGACTATGGAGTTTTTTTCGTTGTAAATCACCTGGTCCATTCGTAATCACCCCTAAAAAGATGCCTTGTTCTTGACACTTTTTAAAAAATGCCGCATAGCCCTCCAGCAACGTTAAGTGCCCTTGATAATATGCATAAGTATCCTGAAACGCCACCGCCAAATCTTCCGTTACCTCATAGCCAAAAGCTTTGGCCGCCTCGATAATACGGATTTTTTGCACTTCTTTTATATCGATTTGTCCTAACTGCTGCTTTTCAAACAAAGCATCACTGATTGCCCGGCTCTTTAAATAAAATTGGTTAACCGAAACTTTAGCCGCCATCTGTGGTAAATGCTTTTGATAAGCATGATTAAACGGCTGCATCGGGTCATATAAAGTATCATCTAAATCAAAAATGATGTCTCGCACCTTCATCCCTCCTCGTAAAATATTTGATTTGACTCATCTATTGTACCATAGGAAGAAACATAGAACTAGACAAACAAATTCAGTATACATTTAAAGTTTTAAACAACCATTTAATTTATATTGACAAAAATTAAATTCACATTTAATATTAAAATATATATTTAATAAAAGGGGTGTAGACTGATGAAATTATTTCGCTACAAATACGTTCCTAGTGCTATGGTAGCCACTATCCTTTATGCTTTGCTGAATGTTTTACACGCATACTCCCTATCTTTTTTAGTGGTAGATACAATTTCTCAACTTATCAGTAATTTTTTAGTCGTTTTGATGATTTATATCGCCTACTCACTTGCCTTATACTTCAAAATGCGAAGAACTGCTCTAGCGGAAAGTTATCTTACCGAAATCTTCTCACAAATCAATAGCCATTATTTTGCCAATCAATCTTTTCAGGAATTTCACAAACTCGAACACGGTGAACATCTTTCTAGTTACATCAATGACATTCCGAAAATAATAGAGCTGACTTTAAAAAAATACCTCAACTTAATAGAAATGGCGTCCATGGCAATAGCAAGTTTTATCGCCCTTTGTAACATTCATTACACAATGGGAATTCTTGCCTTTATCTCTTTTACACTTATGTCTGTAGTACCTAAACTATTTCAATCCAGACTGTCCAATTATATTTCAGGGCTACAAACACAAAAGGCGCAGTATACCAGTAAAATGCGAGAATTACTACAAGGATTTACCACATTTTTTGAAAATCAGGCTTTTCCTATTTTCTTAAAAAAAGCACAACTAGCCACAACCAAATACGCCAATTATTTATTAGAAACCCAAACCTTTACTGGATTGATGAGTGCTACACTTACCTTTGTGAATGCCTTAGTTTCGCTATTATCTATTGTTTATGTATCTTATCTAGTATTAACAGGACAAGTAGCAGCAGGTGCACTCTTAGCTGTCTTATCCTTGGTCCCTGAATTTGGCAGTGCAGTTATTCAACTTATTTCTGACCGGGAATTTTATCAATCCGGCGTCCATCTCTTTAAAGAAAGACTTCCTTTTGCTTTAGGACAATATCAAATTCCTAAGTATCAAGTAAATGTAGAACCAAGTAAAACCTTTCATACTTTGAAACTAACTAATATTACGCTACCTTATAAAAAAATCCTGAAGTTACCTGATATCACATTTTCATTGGGGCAAAATTATGCTATAGTGGGCGAGAGTGGGTCAGGAAAATCTAGTCTATTGAAAATACTTATTGGCGAAATTGATTACTACCAAGGGGAAGTTTGGCTAGACCAACAATTGAAAAATCCAAAACATCATCTTTTTTCGATGGTCAGTTACATGAACCAGGAAACTTTCTTATTTAATGACACCATCAAAAATAATATCGATTTACTTGGCACCCTATCTAATACAGAGGTACAAAATCTACTTACTCAAGTTGGCCTAGGAAATTTAACACCTGAAATGATGATTCAAGATAACGGAAAAAATCTATCTGGTGGACAACGACAACGGATTGCTTTCGCCCGAGCAATTGCTAGAAAGAAAGATATTCTGATATTAGACGAAGCATGTGCTAACCTTGATGCACAGTCTGCTCAAATAATAGAAAAACTAGCCTTTCAATCAGCCAAAACAGTCCTTATGATTACCCACCAAATGAGCGAAGAAGTCAAAACTAAGACGACTTTAATTCATATAAAGGATGATTCAAATGACCAATGCGAAATTAATTGATTTTTGCTTATCGCTAACTTTAGCAAACGAAAAAATTGAAACAAAAAAAGAATATAAACTTATCTCCAAAATGATTCCTGAAGATTTTTTAGCTACAATCATTCAATACCAAAATAAAATTAGCGATTATCAAAAGCAACTCCTTCCATTTGTGAATACTGAATATAATCTACTTTTATATTTTACTTTACTTAATGATATTCAAACTTTTGACGACTTGATTGTCTCGCTGGATCATTGGTCAAAAGAGGACTGCTTTCAACTCGTATCCTCACATCTCATCGAGTCAGAGCAGAAATTTACAATCGAAGCACTCATTGACGTTCAGCTATCTTCAGAAAACAAGTGGCAACTAACAGAACTCTTTACTGACTTTGCAAATAAGAAGGATAAAATTTTACATTGTATCCCAACAATTCAACAAATGTATCAAGAGACTGCTCAATTGCTTGAAAGTCAATATAGCGAAAAAATAAACGAAGAAGCTCAACTTTTGCAAGCTAAGTCAGACCAACTTTATGAAGTGGTCTTTAAAGATTATGTCGCTAACGAAGATTTCCATCATGCCGAACAAAATTTGATTTTTTTACTCAATTGTTACAGCGTATTTTACTATAACGATTCAAAAACAAGTTATTTAGGATGTGGAGTATTTGCAAGAGAATATTTTGAATTTATTCGAGGTACTGCTGCCTATAGCCAAACCTTTAGAGAAAATATTTTAAAAATCTTAGCTGATCCTACACGCTTTGGGATTTTAAAGATGATTAACAGTGGTATCTCTTCAAATAAAGTCATTGCACGAAAATTTGGTATCTCACCTGCTGCAGTCAGTTATCAAATAAAGAATCTACTTGAAAATCAGCTCATTTTAGTAGAGAATAGTCATCAGAAGTATCGTTTGAATAAGCCATTATTAAAGCAATTACTAAACGGAATAGAAAATGAATTGTTTTTATAATTATTGTTGTTTTGGCGGAAAATAAGAATGAAGGAGCATCATAATATATGATTCGCAAACTAACAAGAGAAGAGATTATTGATACGTATAACCAACACTTAGTCACTGATTTTCCAGAAGATGAAGTCAAGCCTTTAGCGATTATTTTGGATTTTTATGACCATCATCGCTATGAATGCTACGGGCTATTTCAAGAAGATAAAATGCTTGCTTATGCCTATTTTGCGGACTTTAAGGCTGAAAATATCGACGCCTACTTGCTAGATTACTATGCTGTCGTTAAAATTGCGCGTAACCAAGGAATTGGCAGTCAATTACTCAATGAACTATTGCCAACTTTAGAAAAGCATCGTTGTATTTTAATTGAAATCGAATCACTCCATACCGCTAATAACCAAGAAGAAGCAACTCTGCGTAAACGTCGACGCGATTTCTATCTACGTAACCAAGTACAGCTTTCCCAAGTAGTGGCCCAAGCTTTTGACGTAGAATACCAAATTATGTACTATGCTAAAGAAGTATTAGAGGATGCCTTTATTCATCAACAAGTCCAATTGGTATATCAAGAATTATTCGCTGCCTTTACGCCACGTCCATTTGAAGTCTATCCATTATAATCAAAAGTCCTGAATCGCAGTATATACAACGGTTCAGGACTTTTTTAGAATTCAGTATATTTTTTATTCGAGCCACGTGCCTTTTCGATGGGATATTTCTGAGCATTTTTAGCCAATTTTTCCTCAATGATTTGCCCCACATCAAACTGCAAATTATCCGCCATCATCAGAGAATAGATTAAGACATCTGCTAGCTCTTCTTTTAAACGTTCTTGCTTGGTTTGGACCACCTTCGTACTATCTTGCCATTGGAATAGCTCGAGTAATTCATTCGCCTCCAATGAAATCGAAATCGCTAAGTCTTTTTCATTATGATATTGCCGCCAATCACGCGCATCACGAAACTGATTGACTTTTGCAACTAATTCTTCTATTTCCATCAAATCACCTCATCTTTAGTCTACGCGCATCGCTTCCAAATGCAATAAATTTTTTTATAATGATAAAAAACGGAAAGGAAGTTAGACCATGAAAGCTGTCATAAAAAGTTCTCTCATTCTACCGGCTGTCTTTGTTTGCGGCTTAGGTGTTGCGCTTTTTGTCCGTGCGAATTTAGGCGCAGATCCGGTCACCATGCTCGAAATCGCCTTAGCTCAAATCACAGGTCTAAGTCTAGGACAGACGGCTTTATATTTTGAAGGATTCATCTTCCTACTCTTTTTCTTTCTCAATCGAAAACTGATTCATGTCGGTTCATTTCTTTTTTCTTTTGGTATCGGACCAGCCATTGATTTATCAGAAAAGTGGTTAACCTATTTTTTAGGCACACCACAAGGATTATTCTGGCAAATCTTTTATCTCATCAGTGGAACGCTATTGATTTGTTGGTCATTAGCTTTTTACATTCCACTTAATTACGGTTACCAAACTTCCGATATTTTGACTTTATCTGTTAGCGAATGGTTTCATTTAAGCTATGGATGGTCGCTCACACTCATTTATGGTGCTTTATTTATCCTGGCGCTTTTACTAGGTGGACCTTTAGGCATCGGTACTGTCATCGCCACATTTTCCTATGGGCCAATCATTGAATGGATGATGAAAACTTTTCCCTTCAATGCCGCGACCCTTTATCAAAAGCTAACCAATAACTAAAACTTATAGTCTCAATTATTCTGCGGGGACAAAATTTCCTTGACCTTGTGCATAAAGAACCCCTT
>JAEWFE010000095.1 GCA_023389005.1 Bacillota bacterium | reverse complement strand
TTTAACACTTTGTCAATGACGATGGGCGAAACTAACCCCCAAAAGGCGCCGAGAACTGCCATGACGAAGAAGCCTAAGCGCCAGCGATGTACATAACGAAATAACCGCATAAAAACACTCCTTTTTTCTGTTTTCTTCACTTTAACATAGATGGAAGAATCGTTTAAAAATTTCCCATATATGCAAGTTGGTATTTTCAGACAATTCTTATTATGCTCTCATCATATAGCATCGCCGTTTGTATTACAATTGTTTGATGAAAAAAAGAATCGAAACAGTTTCTCCTTACAAAAAACTGCTTCGATTCGTTATTTCACAATTTCGATTTTCCCGTTTTTCAAGCACCACACACGATCAAAAAGCGCAAGTAAGTCTTTGTTTTGGTGGATAGTTAATAACACGGTTCCTTCATCATTTAGTACTTTAAGCAACTCTTTTTTTAATTGTTCTGCATCCATCGCTGAAAAAGGTTCATCTAAAATTAAGAATGTCGATTGATGATTTTGTTCCCTTGATAGATACATTCTTTGTTTTTCTCCACCAGAAAGTTGCCGCGCCTCTTTTGTGATAAATCGTTGTTCAAATTGCTCTAATGAATAACTATCAAATAAAGTAACATTATCTTTGTAACTTCCTTTAAAAGTATGCTCATGCTGAACAATCTTACCAAAAGCCCCTTCTAGACTTTGGATTAATTGACCATCCAAGTAAAACTCTCCACTGTCTGGTTGATCAATACCGTTTAAAAGATTTAAAAAGCTGCTTTTCCCTGAACCATTCTCACCAATCAAGGCAATCTTATCTCCCTTTTGAATGGTTAATTCCGGAATATCTAACACTAATTGACCAATATTTTTACGAATATTCTTTAATTGTAATGTATGGAATGAATGCACTTCACGCTTCAATTGAACAGGTTGATTCACAACAGATAAAAAACTTTCTTTCACTGGTTTCACAGACTCTAACATCTGCACATCGTATAAAATCTCTTGAATTGGACCAGAAAAGGCGGAAATATAACTAATACTCGCGGCTACCTCTGGAATGGTAATCTGACCTTTAGATAATGAATAAGCCAAATATAAAAATAAAACTACTCCAGTCAATTCATAAGATGCTCCAGTTAGCACCAGCCCCCATACTTTCATCATCCCATAACGGTAGTAGTTTTCTTGTAAATGAGCAAGCGATTGACGTTGAACTTTTTGCATCGCTTTTTGCGTCTTTTCTGTAACCAAATGATGCCCAGAAAGTAAATCATCTAACGTATCATAGTACTGTCCTTGAGCCTTTAGATAGATTTTTCTTTTTTTAGCCGTTTTCTTACCTAAGACTTTGGGAATTTGAATTGATAATATTGAACAAGAAATTAAAATAAATGCTACCCATGGGTTAATCGTCTGACTAATGACCACCGTATATACAATCATTTGTAAAATTTGACGAATGAAACTTAGTAGTGGTGGCAAATAGTCTTTTTCAAGTGCATCTAAATCATTGGACTGATAGGCTACATATTCGGGAACACTTTTCTCAGCAAACTTCTTTTGACTCATAGCTTGAATAGCATCAAACCAACTATTTTTCAATAAATTAGAAAATACGATACTTTGCCGCCAATCAATGCGCATTTGAATGAAATTACAAACAAGGTAGGAAAAAATGCAAATGATATAACCTTCTACAGCTAAAAGATACTGCTGTTTCAATAAAGTTTGGGTAAAAAAGGGGATATAGGCCATCGCCACATTTGATAAGACGCTGAAAAATAATGTAGCTACACAATATATCCAAATCGGACGGACAAATCTCTTCATCTATTTAAACTCCTTGCTAATGCGGTTTTTTTGCAAATGAAAGAACACGAGGTTGACTTCCTGTTTTCGCTAATGGCATTCCACTATAAACGTAAATAATATTTTATACTACTTACAACTCTCTAAGAATATATCCCATATATGCAACCTAGCTATCACTACCTAACATTTTAGCTAATTCTTCTTCAAATGAACTGGCAATATTATGGCAATCCACCATTTTTAATCCAGCAATAATCTTTTTCATTTCGATAATCGCGTTATCCTCTCCATCTTTTTTATATCTGAGCATTTGTTTGGCAAAATAAAAATAATAACGTTCATAAATTTCTGTTTCCTTAAAAAATGTCATTTCTAGTTGTTTTTCAAAATAATGTGCATCTAACCATTTATTTCGTTCAATACACATAATGAAAGCATTAACATTCATCGAAGCAATGATTCTTCTATTTTTTGAAATCTCTCTATACAAATCCGTCCGACGATTCATTTCTTTTAACAACATCATACTCATTTCATGATTTAAAGCGAACAATAAGTTAGAAAAAATCAACAATTCATACTCTCCCCAATAATCCACCTTCATCAAATAATCAATAACAAACTCCATATCTTCTTTACTATATGTTTTTTTATTCGTAAGACCTTCTAAATATATATTAATAATAGTAGTATTTAAACGTTTAAAAATATTTAATTCATCCGTTTTTTCTTTCTGTGCAATCAACAGCTTATTTAATCCAGCTACATCTTTACTATAGAATAGCGTTTGTATTTTTTCCCATGAACCACTTATTTCATCTTTTTTAAAATCGTTTATTACATACATAAATTCATCTACAGGCATTTTGATTTTTCG
>JAEWFE010000061.1 GCA_023389005.1 Bacillota bacterium | reverse complement strand
AAGCTTTCACAACATTTGTTGCTTGAGGGCCACGTTGTCCTTCTCCAACATTAAAGGTAACACTTTGACCTTCTTCTAAAGTTTTGAAACCATCACTTTGGATAGCTGAAAAATGTACGAATACATCGTTACCATCTTCACCTGTAATGAAGCCAAAACCTTTTTCAGCATTAAACCATTTCACTGTACCTGTTTGCATAAATAAAATCCTCCTTGTGTATTTAACACATTCATTAATATTGCAATTCATTGTGTTTAGAAACTTGTGGAAGATGTTTATTTATATTGAAACGAACTACCATAAATCACCGTTACAAAAACTACTTCTTTATAGTAACACACTTTAGACTAAAATGATAGGATTTTTTTTAAATATTTTGTCTTTTTCCAAGTTAACTTAGACATTTTTTAATTTTATATCGAATTTTTCCGCTTATTTTAGCAATAAATGTATGTTGTTCTTTTGAATTTACTTCATTGTGTTTTGTTGTAATAGCAAACAATTAATACATTTTTTCGAAAATGTCGCTTGCAAAACCAACTCATTGATTGTAAAATAACAATTGGTTAAAATTGGTCCGCGTAGCTCAGTAGGATAGAGCGCACGCCTCCTAAGCGTAAGGTCGGCGGTTCAATTCCGCCCGTGGACGTTAAAAAGCTGCTTTTGAGAGAAATCAAAAGCAGCCTTTTTCTTATTTTTTATGATTACTTAATTGGCCAGCATATAAATAGTATTCTTTTGCTACTAAATGCTGTTTAGCTAAAAATTTCTGGAATTCTTTTACTTCACATTCTTCTAATAGCGTCAACACTAGTCCCTTTCTCCCCATGCGTCCTACACGTCCTGAACGATGTAAATAGGTTTTTTCATCATAAACAAAATCCATATTGACAACTAAGGATAAGTCATCAATATCTAGACCACGAGTAGCAATATCCGTGCACAATAATAATTTAGCTTGATGATTTGAAAAAGCATGAAGAGCAATTTTGCGTAATTGGGCACTTTGGTCAGAAGCTAAAGAAGCAACTGGGATATGATGATATAAAAGCTTATCTTCCATGACCCCTAATTCACTTAAACGATTGAAAAAAACTAAGGCTGAAAGCTGATCAATATTACCTAAACGACGTAAAAAGTCTAAGCGATCACGTTTTGGCCAAATAACATAACCGTGCGTGATTTCACCTTTACTTGTATCTTCATTTGTAACATCAATTAAAGTCAATTTTAATCGGTACATTTGCTGAAATTGTTCTGGAAGTTGCGTGCCACTTGCTGAAAATGCGAGTACTTGTACTTGATTATCCATGGCTTTTAGTATAGGGCTTAGTAACGCACTCTCTTGATTACTTTTCAATAGTTGGTCAGCTTCATCTAGTATCAATGTTTTGACTTGATGTAATTTTAATTTCTTTTGTTGATTTAATTCATTGATACGACCTGCAGTACCAACAACAATTTCTGGTCTTTGCTTTAACTTTTCGATTTGGCGTTTGATATTTGCTCCTCCAATTAGACTTTGTACTTTTAAGCCTAAATCTTTTGCCCAAGGACGTGCTACCTCTGTTACTTGCATAGCTAATTCCTGAGTCGCAGTAATCACAACAAGTTGTACTCCTTGATTTACAGAAATATTTAACATTGTCGGTAGTAAGTAGGCGATGGTTTTTCCTGATCCAGTCGGTGAAACGCCTACAATTGATTGTCCTTCTTTAATGGGTTCAAATACTTTCTCTTGAATTTTGGTTGGTGTTTGAAACTTTTCTAATTGCCATCTTGCTTGCCATATCTCAGGCAGTTGATTTATATCCATATCTTCCTCCAAAAATATTTGATAGCTAAATTATAACACAATACGAGATGTTTTCTAAGCCTTTGATGCTCTTGATAAAAATCTTTTTGTTTGATACACTCAACTTTAGAAAATTTAAGGAGGGTATCCTTTGAAAAAAGCTATCAATCCACTTTATCTCATTACAATGACGCTATTATGCTGCTTTCTTTCAACAGTTCCACTTTGGGCCGATGAAACACAAAATAATTTTTCCATCGATGCCAAAGCGGCAATTGCTGTGGATGCTGATACAGGAAAAATCTTCTACGCACAAGATAGTACGACACCTATGCCTATTGCCTCGATAACTAAAGTACTAAGCGTATATGTTGTTTATGACCAAATCAAAAATGAACAACTAAACCTACAAGACCAAGTCGTGATTTCTCCTGAGTTGGCTGAATTAAGCACAATACCCGAACTATCCAATGTCGCACTGGTAGCCAATCAAGCTTATACTGTTGAATCGCTCATACATGCTAGTTTAATTCAATCAGCCAATGCCGCGGTTATGGCCTTAGGGGAAAAAGTCGCCGGCAGCCAAGAACAATTTGTCAATCTGATGCGACAAAAGGTGGAAAGTTTAGGGATAACAGATGCAAAAATTATTTCAGTTTCTGGTTTAAATAATCGCGACCTCGGAGATTTTAGATATCCTGGTACCGGTGATGATGAAGAAAATGAAATGTCGGCTCAAGATGTAGCTATCATTGCCAAACATTTTATTGCTGACTATCCTGAAGTACTGAATATTACAAGTACCGTGCAAGAAAGCTTCGGCGAAAACACCGCACAACCTAGTATCATGCAAAACTGGAATCAATTATTGCCGGGTTTACCACTTCAAAAAGAAGGAGTTATCGGCTTAAAAACCGGAACGACCGATTTAGCCGGTGCCTGCTTTGTTGGCGTTATTCGACAAAATAGCCGCGAAGTCATCACCGTGGTCCTACATGCCAATAATCAAGCCAACGATAGTAATGCTCGTTTTATCGAAACAAGCAAATTAATGGATTACGCCTTAAATCAATGGCAAGAAATCACTTTATCAGCTACAGACTTAACTGCTGCGATTCAATCAAAGCTGGCAGTTATCGATGGGAAACAAGCTACTGTTAGTTTAAAAGTTAATGCTCCATATAAATTATGGGTACCCGTTCAATTTGATAGCCATCAACTAAAATATGATGAGCAATTAGAAGTCCAATCCATTCAAGCACCGGTGCAAATGCATAGAGAGGTTGGTACCTTAACAATCAATAATCCAACTGATAACTATGGCTATTTACCAAACTCCCAAACGCCAGAAAGCATATTAAGAATTGTGACTGCGAATCGTGTAGAAAAAGAAAATTTCTTTATCTTATGGTTGCACCAAGTAAAAAATGTCGCACAAAATGCGTGGATGCATATAAATCATTTCTTTCAAGACCTATTTTAAGACGGAACAATAAAAGAAACAATAAAAGAAACGAATATCTCAAGCATTGATTTTGCTTAGATATTCGTTTTTAATTTTTAATATAAATCTGCTACAGCCTGGCTTAAAGCTGTGGCTACATCCTTTTCATCACTGAAGCCAACCCAAAAGGCTGTAATTAAAGATTGAATATTTTTTTCTTGTGAAGATGGAATGTCCCACTTGCCATCTTTTTGAACTAACTCAATTTTTACTTCAACCGGATCTTTTACTTTTGGTGCCTTTTTAATTTCTTCAGTCATCGAGTTGAATAAAAGTTCCTGAGCCTTCTCTTCATTAGCCGCATATCCAGGATCATTTGTAATCTTTTCAAAACTATCTTTTAAAGCATTTCCTACTGCCCCAATGAAATCAACTCCATAAATTTCATAAGTTACCAAATATTGATTATCTTTTTTAGACTTGATATTTTTGATTTTGTAGGAAGTTTGTGTCTTTAACGCCTGTTTCAAAGAGTCGGTTAATTTTTCTGCTTGCTCATTGGACATCGCCGCAGCCTGACTCATTTGTGCCACCAATGCTTTAGAGAACTCGCCATCTTTTGAGTGTTCCATTTCTTTTAAAATCGCATTCCCATCTACAAAGTTCTCTTCAAAAGATTTTTGTGATTTGTTGTAAATGACACTTTCTACAAATACCTTCGCTGCCTGTTTTTCAGAAAGAGGTTGACTTGACTTTCCACATCCACCCAAAATAAATAAACCTAACAATAAAATCAGCCATTTTTTCATATCCATTCCTCCAATTCGTCCTAATTAATTTTATTATACGCAAGTTGAACATATATTTTCTAGGGCGTAGGAAATGACACCAATAAAAAAAGCCTGGAATACCAAGCTTTTCACTATCAAACAGTAAGAGTTAAGCACTCACACTTTGACGACGTGTTCTAAATTTTAACTTTTGAATCAAAGGCAACAACGCTTCTTTTACCGCACAGTATTTATCCACCATCGTCACAACATAACCTTCTTTATATCTAGGTGGCGCAATGGTTGCTCCCCACATATGCTTAATGATAATATCTTTTTCTAAATCTGTTAATTCAGTGATTTTTTCAGCATTTTTTACAGCAATTCTAGGATGCATATACGCATGCGTTCCCTCATCAAATTTAGTCGTACGCCAATCATAAAAGAATAAATCATGTAATACACCCGCTCTAGCAGTTGCCTTGGCATTCCAACCAAACTTCTTAGTGATCTTATAACTATAATAGGATACGCTAATGGAATGATCTAATCTAGTAGAGTGAAAATGTTGTGTGAATTCAGCTAATTTTTGTACTTCTTCTGTTGCCAACAAATCACCAACATAAGATAAATACTCTAAATCATACTTCCATTTATTTGTCATTCATTCTTGCCACCTTAAATAAAATCTGAGAAAAGTATACCACTAAACAACCTAATTGAAATCGATTTTCAGCGTTCTTAAGATTTTATTTACTTTTTCCGAATCAAGCCATACATCATAATTCCTGCAGCAACACCAACATTCAATGATTCCGCTTGACCATAAATAGGAATATAGACACTTTCATCCGCTAATTTTAAAATTTCTGAACGAACCCCTTGCCCCTCATTTCCCATGATAATCGCCACATTTTCATGATAAGCCAACTCTTGATATTGTTTGGCCTCTTTATTTAATTCGGTAGCGTAAACTTTTATTTGTGCTGCTTTTAATTGCTGAATCACTTGCGGTAAATCAGCTTGAATCACTTTTAAATGAAATTGACTGCCTTGCATGCTGCGGAGGGTTTTCGTGGCATAGATATCCGCACACCCTTGTCCTAATATGACACCATCAAATCCTGCGGCATCGGCTGTTCTGATCATGGTCCCTACATTACCTGGATCTTGCACACAATCAAGCAATAACCACTTTCCTTGATGGATATCTGAGTCAGCCTTGCTCATTTCAACAACGGCAATGATTCCTTGAGGCGTAGGTAAATCAGAGAGTTTGGCGATGATTTCTTCACTCACAAGGATAACCTGTTCGCTTAAGGGTTCAAAAAATGTGAGATATTGTTGATATGCTTTATCGGTGACAAAAATATATTTCATCTTTGCACCATTTTGATAGGCCTCCTCAATCAAATGAAAACCTTCCATAATATATAAATGTTCTTTTTGACGTTCTTTACGACGATGTAATTTAGCCACTTTTTTTATTAATTCATTTTTGGTTGATAAGATTTCCTTCATTGTCCACCTCAAATTATTAAGTTCTGCTCCATATTATACCATAGTTTTCTATCATTTTTTTGATATAATAGAGTTGAAAAAAATAAAGAAGGTGATTTGATGTCACAAGCAGTCGTAAAATATCGGATGAATGTCGCTGGTGTGGTCCAAGGGGTCGGATTTCGCTATATGACCAAAATTTTAGCGGATGAATTAGGAATCAATGGTACCGTCAAAAATGAAATGGACGGCTCGGTAACCATTGAGGCAGTTGGAAATTATCAAAATATGTCGCTCTTCATTGAAAGAGTCAAAGCTTCACCAGCCCCCTATGGTAGAGTAGATAAATTTCAAATTGAAAAAGATCCAACCATTCCAGATTATACAAAATTTAAAGTGACATATTGAGGAATTTCTCACTTGTATAATTGAAATTCAAGTCTAAATTTAGTATAGTATTTCTTGTGTAAATTAATTGCAAAGGAAGAAACAAATGAAATTAAAAAAATACCTTTATAGTGCGAGTTTACTTTCACTGGTCTTTTTCTTATCAGGCTGTGTGAAAATGGACAAACACGGAAACCCAGATCCTAATGGTTGGATTTATCGCTTTTTAGTTGTCCCACTAGGCAATTGCATTCAATACATGGTTGATAATTGGCATTGGAACTATGGATGGGCCATTATCTTTATCACTATCATTGTTCGCTTGATTATTTTACCTTTAAATATTTATCAATCACATAAAATGATGGTTCAATCTGAAAAAATGCAATTCTTGAAACCTCAGCTTGATATTATCCAAGCAAAAATGAAAGAAGCAACGACGATTGAGCAACAACAAAAAGCGCAACGTGATATGCAACGAATTTATTCTGAAAATGGCACAAGCATGTTTGGAAGCTTTGGTGCAGGATGTCTACCAATCTTAATTCAAATGCCTATTTTCGCTGCATTATTTGCAACTGCTCGTTATACTCCAGGTATTTCAAGTGCAACATTCTATGGCATCAATCTTGGAAAAACAAGTTTTGCTTTAGTAATCATTACTGGTGCTTTATATCTTTTACAAAGTTATTTAAGCATGTTTAATATTCCAGAAGATCAAAAGAAACAGATGCAAATGATGATGTACATGTCACCTATTATGATGATTTTCTTCTCCTTCAGCTCACCAGCTGGAGTCGCACTTTATTGGGCAGTTGGTGGGGTCGTTGCCTGCATCCAAACAGTCATTACCAATATCATTATGCGTCCACGTTTGAAAGCTAAAATTGCTGAAGAAATGAAATTACATCCACCAAAAATTGTCGCTTCGAAAGATTATAGTTTAGATGGCGAAAAGAAAGCTTCAACTAAAGCAGCTAGTACTTATCGCCCACCAGTGAAAAATCAATCACCTAAAGCGAATAAAAATGGTGGTCGCAATGCTGGTAAACAAAATCGCCGTAAATAATCAATTTACTGTCAGTAAGAATTTTTACTGGCAGTTTTTTTATATCTATTGTTTTTCTTTCCACCCATCCGTGCTAAAATCATAGCAAAGGAGGCTTTCGATGTTACAATCTTATCTTAATATCCTAGTGATTTTTGTCTTAATGTTTTTAGGTTATTTTTTCTCTTATCGTCAATGGTTTAGCAACGAGACAGCAGATACCTTTTCGAAAATGGTTTTAAACTTAGGACTTCCTTGCAGTATGTTTTTAAATATTACCGCAAACTTTACCAAAGAAGAATTTCTAACCTTAATTTCAGGTACACTTATTCCAATTGTTTCGATGTTTTTCACTTTTTTTATTAGTAAAGCAATCATTCACCTATTCAAGTTACCTAAAAAACATCACGGTACTTTTTCAACCATGTTCACTTGCTCGAATACGATTTTTATTGGCTTACCGATTAATTTGGCTATCTTTGGTGAAAAAGCTGTTCCCTATGTCTTGCTCTACTACATTGTCAATACGAGTTTTTTCTGGACAATTGGCGTTTTCGAAATTGCCAAGGATAGTGCGATTCGCGATCAAGCCACCCTATCCTTTCATCCGCTCATTTTCCTAAAAAAACTATTTACTCCTGCTTTACTTGGTTTTATGATTGGGATTTTTTGGGTATTTCTCAATTGGTCAGTTCCTAACAGCCTTCATACATTGGGCAATCATTTAGGAAATTTAACTACCCCACTTTCGATGTTAGCAATTGGTATCATGTTGTATTATCAAGGAATTGCTAACTTAAGGCTGACTAAAGAAGCCTTATTGGTCTTGTTTGGGCGATTTATTCTTTCACCAATCATTGTTTATGTGTTGACTCAATTCATACCTGTCCCACATTTAATGATGCTAGTCTTTATGGTGCAATCAAGTATGCCCGTTCAAAACTCAGTCCCTATTTTAGCTAGAATTTATCATGCAGATGAAATTTTTGCGGCAACCACGATGAGTTTATCTGTTTTTGTCTATTTATTTTTCATTCCTGTTCTCTTATTTATCATGCAGTTTATTTAAGTCAAATTTGCGAAAAAAAGTAATTTGGGAATATAATAAAAGAAAAACACTTTGAGGTGAAGAAAATGAAAATTGCACATTTAGGACATTCCACCATTTATTTAGAATTAGCAGATGACACCAAAATCATTATTGACCCCTATATTGATGCCAATCTTCCAGAAATGTGGCAAGCCGATCATTTAAAGGTTGATTATATTATTTTAACACATGGTCATGGAGATCATGTCGCCGGTGTCTTTGATTTAATCAAACATCAACAACCCACGATTATTGCTGTGGCCGAAATCGCCAACTTCTTTGCTAAATTAGGGCAAAAAGTTCACGGTATGAATATCGGTGGTGGTTTTGATTTTCCATTTGGTCGTGTCACAATGACGCATGCGCTACATACTTCTAGTTTAGAATACGAAGGACAAGTCCATTATCTTGGTAACCCGGCTGGCATCATTATCGAAGCAGATGGCAAAACCTTCTATCATGCAGGGGATACCGCTGAATTTATGGAGATGGATTGTAAGCGTAGGATAGCTTAGCGGTATTTCGCCCTCCTTTGATTTTAGGTAGTATAAAGCTATCAAAATTAAAGGAGGTTTTTCCATGTCTCAATCACAAATTGTTCCAGTAAAACTTGCTGACAAC
>JAEWFE010000252.1 GCA_023389005.1 Bacillota bacterium | reverse complement strand
AGTTTAAGAATTCTTCTGGTTCAATATTACCAAAGTATTTCTTTAAATCGATTTTGCTGATGGCTTCTTGTAAGGCAGATTTTTCATATTTCACACCTACTAAAGCTTCTTCCACGTCTTTGATTTCTCCTAAACCGAAGAAGTCTCCATAAATTTTAACATCGGTAATTTTACCTTCTGCGACATTTAAGCGCACATCAATAGAACCGATATTGAATCGTTGGCTACGTTGTAAATCAAAGGCTGGGGATTGGCCATAGTTCCAGTCCCAGTTACGGTAATATTTATCAGAAATTTGATTAATCTTTTCCCAGTCAGCATCGGTTAATTCATAGGTTTTCACTTGATCGACACTATCGACACCAAAGATTTTTAATAAAATATCTTGGCGGAATTCTTTGGTTGTCATGTTTTGTTTGTCTTCAGGTAAGAACGGTTTGATATTGGTTACGCGTGAACGAATGGACTTAATGCCTTTAGATTCAATCTTTTCTTTCTTCACTTTCAAAGCATTCACGACTTCATTAATATCGCTGTCAAACATGATTGTACCATGTGCAAACATTCGGCCATTTGTCGCATACATCGCATTACCAGAGAATTTTTGATCATTGATAACCAAATCATTGCGGCCTTTTAGATGCGCACCTTTTACACCCAATTCTTGTAATGCTTCCACGATTGGTTTGGTTAATTTTTCGAAATCGCGGAAAGACTCACCATCATCTTTCATAATGAAACTGAAATTCAAGTTCCCGAAATCATGATATACCGCACCGCCACCACTAAAACGACGAACCACATGAATGCCGTGTTCATCTACATATTCTTTATTGATTTCTTCGATGGTATTTTGGTTACGGCCAATGATAATCGACGGCTCATTGATATAGAAAAGTAGAATCGGCTCATCTACTTGCATCTCTTGTAGTAAAAATGTTTCAATTGCTAAGTTAATTCTTGGATCTGTGATTTCATTAGGTACAAAAAACATGCCTAATCCCTCCTAAATTTGGTAAGTGTCACCTATTTTGGCAACCGATACTTGGATATTTTCTCCTGCTTGCTTTTGCGCTTGAGCCTTGAGTAAATCATAGTCGCCTTCTTCTGGTAAATGAGATAAGATTAAGCGTTTCGCACCAGCAGCCTTCGCAATCTTACCTGCCTCACCTGCTGTAAAATGCGCATGGTGATTTTCATGTCCATCAAAAAGATACGTATCTGCTAAAAATAGGTCAGCATTCTTGACAAATTCGTTAAAACTTTCCATATAACCAGAATCTGCCGTAAAGACAAATACCTTGCCACTACGCTTTTCGACAATTCTCATCGCATAACACTCCACAGGATGTATCGTCTTTTTAAATGTAACAGAAAACGGTCCCAAATTCAAATGATTCGCCTCCAAGTAATTATGCCCTTGACTCACTTGTGGCATGGTTAAATCATTAAAATGAAACGCATCATTACCATGGCCATAGATGGGTAAGACTCTGTTTTTATCACGCTTGTTAGATAACTGCCACATATATTGCAACACGCCCAAATCAGCAATATGATCATGATGATAATGACTGATAATGACCGCATCTAAATCAAGCGGACTCATCACCTTTTCTAATTGGCTTAATGTTTGGCTGCCGGCATCGATTAATAGATGAAAGCCGCCTGATTCCAAAAGATAGCTTGTAGTTCCACGCCCTTTGGATGGATAGGCCCCCATGCAACCTAAAATCGTTAATTTCATCGTCATTCCTCCTCAGATTTTCCTTAAGATGATTATAGCATGTTTCTAAAAAACGTAGACAAAAATCAAGGTATATCCATTATGGTTCCTCATTTTTTAATGGCATTAACAAAGATTGAATATCTTGTCCACTGTAAACAATTCTAATAATGTTTATTGCCGATTCTTTATCATCTATGGTATAAAAAACAATAAAATTATCAATTGGAACTTTTCGCATTCCCATACTTTTCCATGGCTCCCAATCAACTATTGGATTGCGCAACGGAAATAAGTCTAGAGAGCGAATTATTTTTCTGATTCTATTCACTTGATTTTCACCAACATTCGGAACAGATAATTCGAAAGCAATATAGGAATATATTTTCTTGATGTCATTTAAAGCTTCTGGAGTGTAAACAATAGCATACTTATCGCTCATATGCCAAATTCCTTAGATAATTGCGCATCAACTTCATCTGCCGTATAGGTTCTTCCTGATTTTAGTGATTTTATTCCCTTCAACAGTTCAGCATCCAGTTCTGTCTGAGTCATTGCACCGATAGCAGTCGGTGTAGCGGATGGGAGATACAAATGAAGCGGTAATCCTCTCGTTAATACAATCTGACTGTACAACATTTGAATTGCGCTAGAAGGAGAAATCCCTAATTTTGAAAGGATTTCTTCAGCATTTTCTTTTAATTCTGTATCAATCCGAGCATAGATAGCAGTTGTATTCGCCATAAAACTCACTCTCCTTTTAAACTATTATATGATTATTATACAATCACAAGCAAATACAAGCAATCGCAAGCACATAAAAAAAGCTACCCTCCCCTTATTGAGCAGGATAGCCTTTGAAAATTAATAGCTTAAGATTTGGTCAACAGTGGCGCGGTCTAGACGACGAACGACTTCTGTAACTAATTTAACCGTATTTAGATAGTCATCTTCATGAATCACGGAAGTATGGGAATGTAGATAACGGACAGGTACGGTAATCGCTAAAGATGGAATACCTTGACGGGTTAAGTGCATTTGACCTGCATCTGTACCCCCACCAGCAATAACCGTATATTGGAATGGAATTTCTAATTCTTCCGCTACATCGGTGACAAAGTTCAATAATTTCTTATGAGGGACCATTGAAGCATCGAAAATCAAGATTTGTGGTCCTTTGCCTAATACAGAATCTGCTTCTTTTGGTGTCATTCCTGGGGTATCACCTGCTGTACCGGTATCAAGCGCAAAGGCAATTTCTGGATCAGCAAGATAAGTACTTGTTCTTGCCCCACGTAAGCCGACTTCTTCCATGACATCACTACCAGCAAATAATTGGTTAGGATGGCCGTCTTTAGCTAAGTTTTCTAGCACACGTAAAGCCACGGCAGTTCCGACACGGTTATCCCAGGCTTTGGCTAAAAGAAACTTACTATCATTTAATCGTTTGTATTCGATATATGGGGTAATCATATCGCCAGGACGGACACCCCATGATTTCACTTCTTCTTCACTTGAACCGCCGACATCAATGAACATATCTTTAATATCATAGGGTTTGTTACGCGCTTCTACACTTAAAACATGCGGTGGTTTGCAACCAATGACCCCATGAATCAGTTTGCCTTCACGCGTTTTAATTTCAACTTGTTGAGCGAGCATCACTTGTGACCACCAGCCGCCTAATGTTTGAAATTCGATGAAACCTTTTTCCGTAATTTTGGTAACCATAAAGCCAACTTCATCCATATGTCCTGAAATAAAGATACGTGGACTCTTTTCATCTTGACCGTGTTTGGCAATGACACTCCCTAAACCATCAAAAATGATTTCGTCCGCATAGTCTTTGGCATATGCTTTAAAGACTTCACGTACTTCTTCTTCATTGCCTGGTACACCTCGAGCTGAAGTTAAGTCAATTAATAATTGTTCATCCTTTTGCTCTAACATCAAAATCCTTCTTTCTGTATATGTCATTTCAT
>JAEWFE010000245.1 GCA_023389005.1 Bacillota bacterium | reverse complement strand
CCGGGACCCCACCACGCGTCAAATCAAGCACGATTGATTACTCAGTGACTGAAATCCAACCAGGCGATACCACACCTAACCATTTCAGTTTCTCAACGCCAGATAGTGCCTATAAACAAGAACAAGTGCCATGTTGGTTGACTTATACCAATAAACGCACCCATGAAATTATTGAAGAAAACTTACATCGTGCACCTATGTTTACCGGGATTGTGAAAGGGGTCGGCGCGCGTTACTGTCCATCGATTGAAGATAAGATTGTGCGCTTTAACGATAAACCACGCCACCAACTCTTCCTAGAACCAGAAGGACTAGAAAATGAAGAAGTTTACGTACAAGGTTTTTCTACTTCGCTACCTGAAGATGTCCAATTGAAAATGTTGCACTCAATTGCCGGATTAGAAAAAGCGGAAATGATGCGTACAGGTTATGCTATTGAATATGATGTGGTTGTCCCTCACCAATTGCGCCCAACACTTGAAACGAAAAAAATTGCCAATCTTTTCACTGCTGGCCAAACAAACGGTACCAGTGGTTATGAAGAAGCAGCTGGCCAAGGATTGATTGCCGGCATTAACGCTGCATTGAAAGTCCAAGGCAAAGAGCCATTCGTATTGAGTCGTTCAGATGGCTATATCGGCGTGATGATTGATGATTTAGTCACTAAAGGCACGAATGAACCTTATCGTTTATTGACTTCACGTGCTGAATACCGTTTGATTTTGCGTCATGATAATGCAGATTTGCGCCTAACTGAAATGGGGCATGCAATCGGCTTAGTCAAAGAAGACCAATACCAAGCCTACCTAGCGAAAAAAGCCAATATCGAAGCAGAAATCAAACGTTTAAGTGAAATTCGCTTAAAACCAACTAAAGAAATCAATGAATTTTTAGCCCAAAAGCAAGCAGCGGCCTTAAAAGATGGCGTCTTAGCCCTGGATTTCTTACGCCGTCCAGAAGTCAGCTACTTAGAATTAACGCAATTTATTCCAGCGGGTCCTGAGTTAACCAATAAAGAAATCGAACAAGTCGAAATTCAAATTAAATATGAAGGGTATATCAAGAAAGCCTTAGATAAAGTCGAAAAATTAAAACGCATGGAAGCTAAACGTATTCCAGAAAATATCGACTATGATGCGATCAATAGTCTAGCAACCGAAGCCCGTCAAAAATTATCTAAAATTCGTCCGGAAACCATTGCCCAAGCGAGTCGTATCAGTGGCGTTAACCCTTCTGATATCTCTATTTTGATGGTTTATATCGAACAAGGAAAAATTGCCAAAATCCAACCAGAAGCGTAATCTATCCTAACTTTCCTCAGCTAGTTTGATGCTAGTTGAGGATTTTTTAATTTTTTTTCAAAATTTTTTTGACATTTTCTTTCTTCCATCCGTTATTAAAGATGTAAGACGAATTGCATTTCACGGTTGTTGATATATCAGCAATAAAAACACTTTTCCAACTAATGAACATCATTTTGAACATCACGAGCAAAATTACACCATCGCCACGCCTTAAAATTTAGGTATGGCGATGATATTTTTTTGTTTGCTAGAAGTTTGCGAATTTAGCGAGCTTCTCAACCGTTTCTGTTTGTTGCTCTTGTGTAACATGAATATAAATGTTCATAGTTGTTTCAATATCTGAATGCCCTAGCCTTGTTTGTACTTCTTTGATTGATACACCACTAGCAAATAGCAAACTAGCATGAGTATGCCTTAAGCCGTGCAAAGTGATGCGTTTAACCCCGACAGCTTCAATTGTTTTATCTAACAACTTTTCAATTGTGCGAATATGACGGGGTACACCTTCAAAACTAGAAAAAATATACTCAGACCGCTTGCCATTCATAAATAGCATTTCTTTATGGATAGTACGCCATGCCTTTAGCACTTGCATAGTTTTGCCATCGAATGAAATTGTTCTAACGCTTGCTTTTGTCTTTGGTGTTGATGGTTTGTATCCACCTTTACACCTAGACATTGCTTTAGTAATGCTGATCGTGTAATCAGTAAAGCTAACATCAGACCATTGTAACGCTAGGGCTTCATTTATCCGTAGACCACTGAAAGCAAGTAACCGAATGATAGTATAATTTAAGTAATTATCATGCCTTTGTAACTCATTGCCTAGCTTTGTTTGTTCATCTAGATAATTCAAAATCTTTTGTAACTCATCTTTAGTGAAAAAATTTTCGTCGCTTTTTTCTAACTCTTTTAACACATCGGTATCTTTCTTTTTAGGCTTGATAACATGGTTGAATGGGTTGTCTTTAATCAATTCTAAAGAAATACCGTAATTCATTACAGACTTACAATAAGATAAAAACAAACCGTAGCTTTTTACTTTTTTGGCCCATTCATTTACCGCTTTTTGCGCTTGTGGTATACTAATTTTATTGAATTTGTATTTGCCTAAAGATGGCAAAATGTGCTTATTAAAGAAGTGCTTGGTGTTGTTCAACGTACTTTCTTTAACGGTGGTTTGATAGCTTTCTAGCCATAGATTATAAAGTTCCTCAAAGGTCTTTATGTTTAGGTTTGGTTTGCTATTCAGACCGCCGTTTTTTTCGTAGTCAACTAATAACTTCTTATATGCTTGCTTTGCTTCTCTCTCAGTCTTGAAGCCCCTTCTTGTGGTTGCGATACGTTTCCCAGTTGCTTCATCAGTGCCAAGATATGCCCTAAATTGCCAATAAGTGCCATCGCCTTTTTGATACTTTTTAAAAGTTGCCATTGTTTCCAGTCCTTTCTTAATCGAGCGTACACAAGAAAAAAGTGGAATGACTAAAATATTTAATGATGGCGATGGTGCAATTAACGCAGATCATAAACCTTGAAGCCCGAGTGAAGCCCGAGAAACCAAATAACCGACATCGAGAATTGAACTCCGAACGAACTCCGAGAAATTGACATATATAATAACAATTCAACGCGATGCAATCAAACGCAGGTATTCAAACGAACCGCGAGCGAACCGTGAGAAAATGAACGGCCAACCTAACAAAACCTAACTTTTTAAATAATTCCCCACGAGTGGAGAAGTTTCCCAATAAGTTGGGAATGTTTCCCCAGATTATCGGGGAAGGATAGACATCGCAACATCTTGCGAAAATGTGACAATTGGCATAATTTCAATAGCTTATCTGAGAGAACGTTTTGTTCGGTTAGCTAGGCAACCACTACCCCATTTTAGGGTACTGGTATAGATACCTCAGAAAACCTCAGTATTTTAGTTTATCCGAAAAAACGGAAAAACTAGCTACAAGTAAGGTCAATCGGAATGACTTTAGGTATCCGTTTGATGGATAGCGGACGTTTAACAAG
>JAEWFE010000182.1 GCA_023389005.1 Bacillota bacterium | reverse complement strand
TCAGCCAAGTTAGCTAGCGATTGCGAAGTTACTAAAAGATAAAATGAACGAAACACGAAAAATCTCTCCTTTAATCATAGATGATCAGGCGAAATTTAGCATCTCTAGCTTTTTTGGCTATTCAATTCAATGAGACAAGCGAGCTAGCAATACCGTTCGCCTGTTATAGTTCGATGTTTCGTATCTTACATTTAGCTTCTTCCTCTCTATTTTACTATCACGTTTTTGTTGTTTTAAGCGTATCGTAATTTTTTCACAATATCAATATAAAAATGAAAATTCGATGAGATTCAGTTAGACTATCTTGATTCATTTTTATCATGAAAAATTGACACGCTGAGACACATTCGATTTTCAGCACATTTGTATTGCAGATTACTTACTTAAGGCATACAATGTAAGAGAAAGGTGTGATTATATGAAAAACGCAACAGTTAGTGCACGTGTAGAATATCAAGTAAAAATAGAAGCTGAAGAAATTCTAAAAAATCTAGGAATCCCTGTATCTGTTGTCATTAACGCTCTTTATCGACAAATCATTTACAAACACGGTATCCCTTTCTCATTAAATCTTCCACAAGAATTTCCTACATTAGATTCCTTAACTACTGAAGAACTATAAGCAAAGTTAAGTCATAGCTACGAACAGTCTCTCAATGGTGAGGGGCGTCCATATACAGAAGTTTTTGACGAATTAGAAAGTGAACAGTAGAGATAAAAACACATAAATAAACACCTGCAAGCACAAAACTTACAGGTGTTTTCTTTTATATTGAATAAGCTTTATGATACTTTCTAATATCTTTGAAAAAATCCTCCGCTCGTGGCTGACCGACCCGGCTCACAACCTTTTCCACGGTGTTCAGCAGCTAGACATTGTGAAATTAGCCCTCCCGCTTGAGAAAATTTCCTTTCATCCAATTTTCTCAGCGGTAGGTAAGCACACGAATTTCTTCATGTCTAATCAAGCTGCTTCACAACCTTTTATTTCAATGCGATGATTTGGTCGTAGTGTGCTTTTTGGTCGATATGGTGGGCGATTTCGATAATGGTTAGTGGTAGGCTCAAAATCAACTCATGGATTTTCTTGGCGTTTTCTGGATCAAGGGAGGCCGTGGCTTCATCAACTAAAAGCACTTCCTTTTGACGCAGTAACGAACGGGCAATCTCTAGGCGAATCTTCTGGCCACCGGAGATATTTTCCCCATTGTTTTCAATTTTCACATCCAAAATATCGGTAAATTCCGAAGTTAACCCTACTTGATCGAGTGCTTTTAGCATTTGTTCATCGGTAAAATCAGAACCTAACGCTAAATTATAACGGATAGTCTGATTAAATAAATGCGGGCTTTGTGAAATCAAGCCAATGTTAGCCGCAAAATTGTCCACTGTCTGACCATTTTTTTCACGGAAAATAATTTGTCCCTCATCCAACGTTTCATCGCCTAAAAGCATCGCAAAGAAGGTCGATTTCCCACAACCGCTTGGACCAGTTAAGAGATATTTTTTGCCGCGTTCAAAGACGTGTGAAAAATGCGTAAACAAAGTACGTTCGCCAAAACTTTTCGCCAAATCTTGCACTTGTAATTGTGAAAGTTGGGCATTCGCAGCTTGATGAACAATCAGAGGCGTCTCTTCTAATGCAAAGATTTCGGCAAACTTATCCTTGATGGAATTACTTGCT
This sequence comes from Bacillota bacterium, assembly GCA_023389005.1. GTDB lineage: Bacteria > Bacillota > Bacilli > Lactobacillales > Enterococcaceae > Enterococcus_E. The sequence goes on along the minus strand of JAEWFE010000182.1, from coordinate 2,452 downwards.
CTAAGCTGATTATAACAGTCAATCGCTTCTCCTATGCTAGTACCAAAAGATCTAGATGCTACAAACATCGCCACCAAACTTGCCATCGTTACACCAGAAACACCCAAACTTTGAAGATAAAAACCGATAAACAATGGTAAGACTTGAGCAATAAAGCCAACTAAACCTAAAACAAATTGTGCCCCTTTACGGATGACAGTCGCTTTTTTTCGCGCATTTTCATAAGCGACTGTTGCTTCATTCACTTGTGAAAAAGCAGCATCCAAAGCTTGATTCATGCGTAAAGTTTGCTGACCATTCATCGCGTCCATGATTTTTGATAGCAAGGTACTACGAGTCGTCGATTGTTTGCCCCCTGATTCGCCAATTTTTTTATCAAAGGCGTGACGGACAAAAATCGATAACGTTGCACAAACGATAAATAACGCACCTACAATGATATTTTGATATAACAAATACGCAGATAACACGATGATGAATTGTATTCTCACTAGCACCAATAACGCCATTGTCATATATTGTTGAAAGAAGAATTCGACATCTTGCGTTAAAATGGCGATTTGTTCATCTTCAGTATAGGAGTGCTTGCGTGTCGTGAGTAGCTGATACAGTTTCACTCGCAACTCGCCCGTACGATAGACCATATAATAATTGCTCAACAGATTATCCGCTAACATCAAAGCATAAAGTAAAAGATAGACGCACAAACCATAGAAGATAAAGCTCCAGACTTGATCCATTCCTTGTGCGTGTTCAAGCGTGAAAAGCCGTTTTAAAATCAATGGTTCACACAAAATACACAGCGTTGAAATAAAGCCTAATAGTATTAAAAGAGCTACAACCTTTTTTCCCATAATTTTGACAAACATCTAAGCCACCTCCCAATCAATCACTGCATCATATACACTTAAATCGTCTACATAATGCGCCACTTCGATAATCATAATTGGTAGTGAAAGTAGGAGTTGACGGACTTTACGTGCATTTGCTGGATCGAGTGCCGCAGTAATTTCATCGGCGAGTAGGATATCTTTTTGACGCAATAAAAAGCGTGCAATCTCTAGACGTACCCGCTGACCGCCAGAAACATTTTTCCCATTATCTTCCACTTGAAAATCCAAACCTTCAGGAAATTCTTGATCCAATCCGACTTGTTGTAAGACCGTTAACAATTGCTCCTCTTGAAAATTTTGACCGAGGCTGAGGTTTTCGCGGATAGTCGCATTGAATAGATACGGATTTTGCTGAATCATCCCGACATTTTGCGTAAAGTCTGTAAAGGAGTGCTGTAAATCATCATAAACTGCAATCTTCCCTGCATCGAGAGTTTCTTCTTTACTAATGAGCTTAAGTAAGGTACTCTTACCGCTACCACTTGCCCCACGAATTAAATAATGCTTGCCGGCTTCAAAAGTATAGTTAAAATCTTGCAAAATTCGTTTTTTATCAAAGCTTTTCGCAACATCCGTACAGACCAAATATTGAAGCTGTTCTACATAATTCGTTTGCGGGCTTTCTGGGACTTCATCGAGCACCGCATAGACCTTTTCTGTCGTGCTTTTCACTTCTTGAAAGGCTAACAGCGAGTACATCATCGTTTGTAATGGATTTGTTAATGTGCCTGAAGCAATAAACATCGCCACAAGTGCTGCAAAATTCGTTTCTTCAAAAAAGTGAGGGAATAAAAAGTATAAGGCAATCGGTACTACTCGACCTAAAAACATAGTAATCCCATTAAAGAAAAATAGAAAATTATAGATATAGTAGTATTTCGCACGTTTACTTTCATAATCCATAATCTGCGTTTTCATATCGGCAAATGTCGCTTGATTGGCTTGATTATGTAAAATGGTGCCTCGACCTTTCACAAAATCCATCAACTGCGCCATCACTTCGTTACGGGCAACCCCTTGCGCTTCACCGACTTTTTCCGTATAGCTATTTAGCAATAATTGTGGCAGTGGTCGCAACAAAGAAAGAATAACAAATAGTATACCGAGTTTCACATTTTGTAAGATAAGATAACCCGACACTGCACAAAAACTAAGTAGCATGGCAACAAATTTAAACACTTCTTCTACATAGTAATCATGGAAAAATTCGACATCTTGGCTCAAAAGATTAATGGCATTGGATTTGGCTGCTTTTTCATTGGCATATAATTTCCGTTGCGCCAATTGTCGACGAATATTGACCAAAGCTTCTTGCGTGGCTTCAGAGGTTACTACATCGGATAGATACTGCAAACCATTAAAAAGCACATACACACCTAGACCAGATAAAGTCAACTTCAATAACGAAGCCATGTCCGTTAGCTGATCTGTATTTAACACTTTGTCAATGACGATGGGCGAAACTAACCCCCAAAAGGCGCCGAGAACTGCCATGACGAAGAAGCCTAAGCGCCAGCGATGTACATAACGAAATAACCGCATAAAAACACTCCTTTTTT
>JAEWFE010000081.1 GCA_023389005.1 Bacillota bacterium | reverse complement strand
TTAGAAATTAATGCTTTAAGTACCTTAGTCTTTATCTTCTCGATGCTTTTAGTTGTCGGTTATTACTTCATTAGCAAAGATAACCGTCCGCGTCGTAAAAAAGGTCGATCAATCCAAACGGGGGTGGCAAATATCCGATGAAAAAATTGCAATCTCTATTTATTGGTATTTTAGTCATTATTGGTGTGTTAGCTTTAAGCGTCCATCATTTACAAAAATCAAGTGGGATGTCGGGAGCTAAAGTTTTGAATGTCTATAACTGGGGAGATTATATCGATCCTGATTTGATTAAAAAGTTTGAGAAAGAATATGGTTATAAAGTCAATTATGAAACTTTTGACTCCAATGAAGCAATGTTTACCAAGATTCAACAAGGTGGTACGGCTTATGATATTACCATTCCTAGTGAATATATGATTCAAAAAATGAAAGAAGAAAAGCTATTACTTCCACTTGATCATAGTAAAATTAAAGGTTTGGAAAATATTGACTCAAGCTTCTTAAATTTAAGTTTTGATAAGGGAAATCAGTATTCTGTGCCATATTTCTGGGGAACTTTGGGAATCGTCTATAACGATAAATTTGTAGATGGTAAAAATATGCAATCATGGGATGACTTGTGGCGACCAGAACTGAAAAATAATGTCATGCTTATTGATGGTGCGCGGGAAGTTATCGGATTAGGGTTAAATAGTCTAGGCTATTCCTTAAATAGTAAAAATGATGCGCAATTGACAGCGGCAGTCAATAAATTGCGCAAGATTACCCCAAATGTTAAGGCAATTGTTGCTGATGAAATTAAAATGTATATGGCTAATGAAGAGAGTGCGGTTGCTGTAACTTTCTCAGGAGAAGCAGCGGAAATGTTAGAACAAAATGAACATCTTCATTATGTCATTCCTAAAGAAGGCTCGAATCTCTGGTTTGATAATATGGTTATCCCGAAAACAGCCAAAAATATTAAAGGTGCTTACGATTTCATTAACTTCATGCTAGAACCAAAAAATGCCGCACAAAATGCCGAATATATCGGTTATGCCACACCAAATAAAGAAGCGCTAAAAATCTTACCTAAAGAAATTACCGAAGATGAACAATTTTATCCTTCTGCTGATTTGATGAAGCATTTGGAAGTGTATGATAACTTAGGTTCAAAATATCTAGGAATCTATAATGACTTATTCCTAGAATTGAAGATGTATCGTAATTAATAAAAATACATGAGAAGTTGTCGTTGTAACAATTTTCTCATGTATTTTTTGTTTATTTATTAATTATTGCATTATCATCAAAATTAAGATACAATAATATTGTAAGCGGTTAATGTTTTTGCTTAAATTTAGCATGGAATTTGCGACTAGAGATATCGGAAGTACACTTAGAAAGGAAAATAGATAACGGAAAAAATGAAGTGATTTTCGATTGATAGTCGTTTTAAAAACTTTACAAATGAGGTGCTAAAAATGAAAAAAGTATTATTATTAATTATCACTTTAAGTATTTTTTGTATATCTTCAAATTTGTCAGTAAAAGCAGAGGAATCTTCTTCGGTGATTGAAGGTGACAACATTACTTCAACATTTGAGAACTCTGCAGAATTATTAAGTGCTTATGATTATTATAAAATGCTATATTTGGAAGAAAAAATAACGGATTATGATTTTGAATCAATATGCTTGATATTGAGCAGTTTTGTTCTAAATAAGGAATTAAGGGTATCGGGTTCGGAGTATTATCCGGAAAGATTGGTTGGACGCATTGACTATAAGGGTGTTAAGTATTTATATGAAGAAGGACTACGCAATGCAAAAACAATTGAGGCTATATTTAGTGGACTGATGGGCCTATCAAATGTAGGGTGGGGTATTAGTGCTGTTGGACTTGCTGCTACTGTAGGTGGTCGTAGTCAATTGGAAAGTGCAGTAAACAAAGCATATTTTCAAAAGAAAGGAATTGATGTTTACTATAAAATTCATAAATCTATTATGAGTTTGAATACTACTAGGTATGTAGTTAGATAGTTTTGTACCATTATGTGTCAACAATTTAATGATTGTAGTAATTTAAGGGTATCAATAAGGATGTGATCTCCTTGAAATATAATTTTAGATATATATTTTTTGAAATATTATTTAACACTTCTAATAGCTTGATTTTTCTTGTAACTGTTTTATTCGTTACGTTTCTTTTATTTATCAATAGTCCGAATATTCTTGATTTACTATTTTGCTTAATTTTATTACTATTTTTTGCGATAATAAAAATATTTATTTGGTGGTTTAAAAAAGACCAACATAGAGTAGAAAGGTATTACGCTTTAAGGGATGAATGGACTCAATCATTAATAAAGGATTTAGCTGGATATTCCATAGTGCTTAGTATTTATGTTGTTGCTTATGTTTTTAAAGAATACTATCTCAAGGAAAATAGCTTCCTTTATTCTCCATGTATCGTTATTCCTGTTTATGTATTATGTTACTTGATTGTTAAATTTTTTATTGTTGTCTTTCGGAATTTTTTTAAATAAGGGATTAGTTGCAGCGTAGATTTGTCTTGTAGGTAAAATAAAATACATGAGAAGTTGTCGTTGTAACAATTTTCTCATGTATTTTTTGTTTATTTTTGTCGTTGTCGTTTCATCCAGGCACTACATTCTTCAAACCATTGTGCAACTTCTGGGAGTAAATATTCTGCATCAAATGATTTCGCGCTTGATTCATTTGCCAGTGCTAAGCCGTGTTTGCCATTTTCAAAAATATGTGCTTCAAAAGGAATGTGTTGTTGATAGAGC
>JAEWFE010000080.1 GCA_023389005.1 Bacillota bacterium | reverse complement strand
AAAAATCCAGTAACTGTAGCACTAATCGCTAAAAAGATGGAGAGGACAGTTAGTACCGCCATATGATCATTTAAATTATTATTCAAAATATTATCGTACGTACTGTATAATTGTTGAATGATTTCTGAATTTAATTGTGTCATACTGGATAGCTGTTTTGCCTCGATAAGCGAATCCACATATTGCTCGCGTTCAATCTCATCAAATTGTTTATAGATGATTTGTCCTTTGATTTGCTCAAGTAAAATGGTGTTTTGATTGGTTGCAGCAACTAGGTAAATCATACCAGTCGCTATATCTGAAAGTGTTAATAAATCAGCCTTCGTAATCTTCTCGCGTAATTTGCGACTAACTTCTTCTTGTTTTTTGTCTAGGGCTTCAATATAAGGGAAATAAGATTCTGAAATTAAAAACAGACCGACAAATAAAAATTTCACCACACTTATCTGATTGTTATAGGCTAAATACTTTTTCATCAAATCAATGATATACGCATTATCATCATTGTAAATGGTAAATAGCTGCTGATTCTTTGCGATAAATGTAATTGGGATTGTTTCATAGTGATTCTCTTCTTTGGTGCGTTTCAACACATTATAAATAATCGTAAAAGTATTGGTATCCGTTTGGTATTCTGTATGTGCACGTTCATACCGGTCGAGGGCGTAGGTAATCGTTTCTTCATCTAAGCCCAGTGTTTGATAATCTGTCGTGTCATTGGTTAAAAAATCAGTGTGTAAGATAATCCAATGATAGTTTTTGCCAAATTCAATTGTTTCGATCATGACGCTCACCTCACGTTTGAAAAATTCCTTCATTAATTTATCACTAGAATGCGATTTTGACAACTATTCATAAAATTTTTTATTATTTATTTGACTGAATTTGAACTATAAATGCTTGTTTTTGAATGAATTTGGACTTAAAACCGTTTCCAACGTGATTATTTTTGAAGTTTTTTGCTTGAATATGATTGATTTATTGAAATGAGTATGATACTATACATTCGTGGGAGGTGAGTGTAAATGCTTACAGATGAACGCCAACAAAGGATTCTATCCACTTTGGAAGAAAATGACATCATCACCATTGCTGAACTAATTGAACCTTTAGAAGCCTCTGAGTCAACTATTCGTCGTGATTTACAACATTTGGAGAATCAAGGACTATTAATTCGTGTACATGGTGGAGCTAAGAAAAAGCAACAATTAAATTTTGAAGCCAATATGATGGAAAAAGAAGCAAAATTCCATGATGAGAAGTTAGCGATTGGCCGTTACGCTGAGAATTTAATTAAACCCAAAGATGTCATTTATTTGGATGCCGGAACTTCAACGATGGCGATGATTCCTTTTATTGAGCCAGATTTAGGAATTAAAGTTGTCACGAATTCGGTCAAGCATGCCGCCTTGTTAGTTGAAAAAAATATCGAAACGGTCATATTAGGTGGCACAATCAAATTATCAACCAATGCAATTACCGGATTTTCTACAGCAAGTCAGTTACAACAATTTCGTTTTAACAAAGCTTTCATGGGGATGAATGGGGCGCATCTGGAAAATGGCTTTACCACACCCGATCCAGAAGAAGCGATAATTAAGAAACTCGCAATTGCGCAAAGTCAGATGTCTTTTGTTTTACTTGATGGTTCGAAGTTTCAGCAAACTGCTTTTACACATGTTGCAGATTTAACACAAGCAGAAATTATTACAAGTAAAGCACCAAAAGAAATCATGAAAAAAATGCAGTTGCAAACAAGAATTACGGAGGTTTCATCATGATTTACACAATGACTTTAAATCCATCTATTGACTACATTGTACGTGTTGATGCACTAGAAATTGGTAGTGTGAACCGTATGAAAAGCGATGCGAAATTCCCAGGTGGTAAAGGAATCAATGTATCACGTATCTTAAAACGTATTGATGCGAAAAGTACGGCTTTAGGATTCTTAGGTGGATTTACTGGTAAATTTATCGAGGACTGCTTAAATGAAGAAGAGATTTCAACAGATTTCACAGCCATTCAATCAGATACTCGAATTAATATCAAATTGAAGGCAGGTGAAGAGACTGAAATCAATGGTCAGGGTCCTGTTTTAACCGATGAAGAAATTAGTCAACTAAAAGCTTCTTTATCCAAAGTCCAAAAAGGGGATATCGTCGTATTAGCTGGTAGTTTACCTGCGGGATTGGCTCAAGGATTTTATCAAGAACTTATTGAAATTATTAAAGATAAAGAAGCTGATTTCGTCATTGATACGACAGGTGCAGACCTTTTAGCCGCACTTCCTAAAAAACCATTATTAGTGAAGCCAAACAATCATGAATTAGCTGAATTATACAATACAACATTCAGCGGATTGGATGACATCATTACTTATGGTAAGAAAATGTTAGTTGATGGTGCCCAAAATGTAATTATTTCAATGGCTGGCGATGGAGCTTTATTATTTACCCAACAAGGTGTCTATCAAACCAATGTCTTAAAACGTGAATTGAAAAACTCTGTAGGTGCAGGAGATTCAATGATTGCAGGTTTTATCGGCGAATATTCTAAAACGCAAGATCCCGTTGAAAGTTTTAAATGGGGCGTTGCATGCGGAAGTGCCACTGCTTTTTCAGACGACTTAGCAACCGGTGAATTTATTCAAGAATTATTACCAGAAGTGAAGATTACAAAATTATAATCGTGAAAAATCTAGGAGGATTAAAATGAAAATTACGGATTTATTGATTAAAGACGCAATGATCATGGATTTAAAAGCAACGACAAAACAAGCTGCGATTGATGAAATGGTCGAAAAATTGTACCAAGTTGGCCGTATCTCTGATGTCAAGACTTTTAAAGATGGTATCTTAGCTCGTGAAGCCCAAACATCTACGGGTCTAGGCGATGGAATTGCAATGCCTCATGCCAAAAATGCAGCGGTTAAAGAAGCTACTGTATTGTTTGCGAAAAGCCAAGCAGGTGTTGATTATGAAGCATTAGATGGTCAACCAACTTATCTATTCTTTATGATTGCTGCACCAGATGGAGCAAATGACACCCACTTACAAGCGTTAGCCGCACTTTCACGCAAGTTAGTTGATGCTGATTTTGTTGCAAGCTTAAAACAAGCCTCTACACCTGATGAAGTACGTGCTTTATTTGCTGAAGAATCAGAAGAAAAACATGAAGCAAAAGCAAGCGAAGATCGTCCATTTATCGTTGCGGTAACAGCTTGTCCTACAGGTATCGCTCATACATACATGGCAGAAGATAAATTAAAACAAACTGCTGAAAAAATGGGTGTTGATATCAAAGTTGAAACAAATGGTGCTTC
>JAEWFE010000072.1 GCA_023389005.1 Bacillota bacterium | reverse complement strand
GATACCCTTTTTCATGATAACAGGCTTGCATCGTATCATACACGGCGTCATAATTATTGGTCTTAACCCAACTATTACGATATTCATACAACTGACTATCAAAAAAGACTAATTTCTTGCCATTTTCCTCCATAATATTCGTATATTTTCTAAAATGACTGGTCGGCTGAATGATAAAACCATCTACATCTAGTCGCATCATGCTATCAATATACTTCGACTCATCGTCTTGCGAATAATTACTATTGCCCATAATCATTTGATAGCCTCGTTTTTTAGCAATACTCTCTGCACCTTTAACCAATAGATTAGAAAAAGTATTCGTAATATCTCCAATTAACACACCAATCAATTTTGTCTGTTTATCATTTAAACTGCGTGCCAAAATGCTAGGGACATAGTTGGTTTCACGAATTACTTCCTCAATTCTGCGACGTGTATCCAAACTCATCCGATCATATTTTTGATTCAGGTAAAAGGAGACAGTGGTTTTTGAAGTATTGGCAAGTTTGGCAATATCGTTTATCGTTACTTTTTTCATCAGCTCATCCTCTCCCTAACAATTTTTATAAATATATTTTACAAAGAAACCGTTATCATTTCAACCGGTTTACTAGATTTTTATGATGTTTTCTTTGCCTAATGTTCGAATAGATAATGATTGTTCAGAAAACTTGATTTCTAGATGTTCTAATTGCTTTATACTGCCACCAAACAAACCGATTAGACAATGTTTTCCTGCTGAAAGCTTGTTTTTTAATCCACACATTACCGTTCTTGGATATAACACATTCGTATTCGGTGCATTAGCAATCAAAAATGCTTGCTGATACCCTTGAATATTCTCACAGCAAATATGACCCATTTGACTTTGATAGGAGACTTTGTTCGGCTCATGCGTTTCTTTAAAATACGATTCTTGTTGTATAGAAAAGCCACCATCGTACAAATATAAAGGAAAATTGGTTTGAACCTGATGAATGCGCAAATGATAAGACCCCAGCGGAATAATTGTCGACTTGATCCAAACACCTGACAACGGCTGCCAGACTTGAATGATACGATCTTCTAGCAAATGAAATTCGGATACTTCTTCTTTCGTGACAAAATGACGATTATCCAGACTCACCGCTAACGTACTATCAAAGCCACCCTCTGCATAACCGATAGCTGATTTTGCCACAGAAAAGCCAAACTGCGTTGAATATACAAATTTGGCATATTTACTTATTCCCTGACTCTGTGATAAACTCCATTGGGCAGCAGGATAACCTAAAAGCTGTTGACCATTATCCGTTTGTTGCAACATCATTCTTGCTGGTTTAACTACGTATGGTTGAAAGAGGGTATTTTCATGGACTTCTTCTGACATAGACACTTGCCAAAAAGGATGATTTTTAGGAACAGCTAGGATTAAGAAACTCTTCAATGCCCAATATGGCGAACCAGGACCGTTATAACTTTCAGCCATGACCAAATTATCATACCCATAGCCAATACTTAAATAATGATGGTCTGTAAATATTTTTTCTTGCCACCAAAACGTAAAATGAGTGCTAATGATTTGTTTAATTTTTTGCCAGGGTAAAGCTTGGATATTGGCATAGACTAACGCTGAAAAAAAGGCTACTTGCGCAAAACGATAAGTCAAGCTGCGGCCAAATGGTAATCCTCGCCCTTTTTCATCAAAATAACACTGAAAAGTCTGAGCAAATTGACACGCACGCTGCTTGATTTTTGCACAACGCTGTGTATCTATCGTATGCATTTCTTTATAATAAAGCAAACTATAATAATGAAAAGCAAAGGCAATATAGTAATCACGTTTTTCTTGACGACCATCAAAATACCATCCCTTAGCGTCATAAAATGATTCAATAGCTAAAAAGTCGGCATCAATTTGGTCTTGTGAAAAGGTTTGATGACATTTACGCATCGCAATATGAATCAATATCCTGAAAAAATGCCAATTATTATGTGGTATATCACACGTATCCGCTAAAAGTAACCAATCGTGAAGTTGCTTTTGTTCCTGTGGTGATAAGACGTCCCAAAATTTTTCTTTAGCAAGCAAGATAGAGGTCGCAATCGCCGCCATTTCTACAATTAATTGCCGATCTTCTTGTGGATGCCCCCAATACTCTGGCGCAAGTGGATTGATCCCTTTGATTAAACCGCGTAAATAACCGTGATAGATTTCTTCTAGCTCTTCATCTTCTTGTTGAGATAGTTGAGATAAAAGTGGCGCTAATCCCCATAAAGGTCGTAAAAAAGCCTCTACCTCACTTGTTTTTTGTGTATAAGTTGTCCCTGTATTGCCTAAATGAATACGACCATTTTGCTGACTCTGATATTTTGCTTTTAAAGGGATTAAAATCTCTTTTAATGCTAGGATATAATCTTGACGCGTTTGAAAGTCTTGCATCATCCATTTACCTCTTTTCTTGATTGCTTTCTTGTAATATTTGACTGGAGCTAAACGACTCGCTTCATGCTTGTATACAAACAGCATCTAAATACGCTTTAGATAGCTTCTATACAAACAGAGAACTACTTAAATAGTAGTTCTCTGGATTTGCCCATTATGCTCTCTTTTTCAACGTAAACAATTGTGTTTTGTGAGATTTTTAATTCCACTAATGTTCCCTTGATGGAGACAATTTTGCCATGAATGCCGTCTAAGAGAATGACTTCATCGCCTTTTTTCAAATTGGCTAGATATTCTTCTCTTTTTTTCATTTGTTCTTGCATTTCTTTTTGGTTGCGTCTTGCCCCCATCACTTGTAAAAGACTAGGGATGACAGAAGTGATTGCAATGACAATTAATACAATAATTGTTAGTGTTTGTGTATTCATTATGCTAGGATTCCTAACCAGCTACCAATAATACCGATAACAATCGTTAAGAGCACAATTTTGTAAGTTGTCCATTTTTTCTTCTTAATTAACCAGTATACAAAGATTGTGAATAATGCTGGTAATAACGCTGGCGCAATTTTATCTAACATTCCTTGAATAGATACGATTTTTTGATCAGCACCTTCTTGTACTTTACCAGCAGCATACGTAATCGGTACAGTAATTTTGACGAAGGTTACTGCTAAACCAGAGATAACGGTAACCCCAATGATGTTTGCTACATGAGAAATAGTAGCCATTTGGTCACTTAATTTATCAATAACTTTGGTACCAAATTTATAACCATACATCCCCGTACCTAACTTGATAGAAGTTAAAATCAAGTTCATTGCAACAAAGAATAAGATTGGTCCTAAAGCTAAACCTTGTTGTGCTAAAGAAGCAGCGATTGTAGAAAGTAATGGTGCTAAGACGAATTGAGATAATGAATCACCAATACCTGCCAAAGGTCCCATTAACGCCATTTTAATACTACGAATTTCTTCTTCTGGACGATCATTTTCAAGCATTACTAAATGTAAACTTGTAATAAATGGCAAGAAGTGTGGGTTCGTATTATAGAATTCACAGTTATCTTCTAACGCTTTACATAAGGCTTTTTGGTCATTACCATAATGTTTTTTCAAGGCTGGATAAATGACATTCGCATACCCAATTCCTTGATAGTTGCTATAGTTAAAGCCATTTTGCAAGAAGAATGCACGTAAAGAAGTTACTAAATAGTCTTTTTTCGTTAATTTATTAGATCCAGTCATCTTGTTCGCCTCCTTGGTTATCTGTTGCAGCTACTGTTTTAGGTTGACGATAGTATTCCATTAACGCAAAGATTGTACCGATAATTGCGATTCCGATAATTGGAATTTGTAAGTATGCAGCACAAATATAGCCAAGTAATACGAATGGAATCAATTCTTTCTTCGCCATTACTGATAAAATCATCGCAAAACCAATTGCAGGAAGCATTTTACCAGCTAAACTTAAACCACTTAATAATACTGGTGGAATTAAATCAACTAATTTTAATAAAGTTTCCATTGAGTATGCACCCAAAAAACCAATCGCAAATCCCATCACAGCAAATACCCAAACAGTACCATTTGCATTCATTTTGAATTTGCTCATGTTGCCGCTTTGTAGACCTTTCACCGCAGATTCAGGCGCACCTGCACGGATTGTATAAGCAAATGTTTGTAAGAATTGTACACCTACTGCAATTGGTGTAGATAATGCTAAAGCTGCTTCTGGTGTAACTTTTCCAGCACTTGTAATCGCCATTAAAGTACCAAAAATCCCAGGTCCAATTGGGTTAGGTGGCACAGTTCCCCCAGCACCAACACCAAATCCCATGTAAGCTAATTCACTGATTGCCCCCATCGCTAAGGCAGTAGGAAGATCTCCTAGGATAATCCCTACACCAAAGGAAAGGATGATACAACGGTTTGTATAAAGTCCCAATAGTAAACCGCTAAAACAGAATGCGGTCCATGCACCAATTAAGAGTGCTTGAATGATATTAATTTCCATCTTCTTTTTCTCCTATTCTTTAGATATAGTCTAAAAGATTTACTTCATGTGCTCCATCATTTCCAGAAGGAGTCGTTTTGGTATTAAATGTTACATGATAACTTTCACTTAATTCTCGAATAATTTCTTTGTCTTTGTCGTCTAAATAAATAGAGCGTGTGACTTGTTCTTTTCCCGGAGCATTATGAATATTACCGATGTTCAATTCCTTAATTGGTACGCCTCCTTTCACTAAAGTTAATGCATCGGCTAAATCTTTAATTACAATAAAAATTGTTTGCGCAGGACTTGCTTTATGGATGATATCAATCACTTTTTGTAATGGGAAGAAACGCATTGCAACAGAACCTGGAATCACAGTTTTCATCAAAGTTTGTTGCATTTTATCGTTACTTACTGCATCATTTGCTACAATAACTGTATTACATCCTAATGATTTAACCCATAATTGTCCTTGTCCATGAATTAAACGTTCATCCACACGTGTCATCACAATATTTGGTGTTGCCATTTTCTATTCCTCCTAATTTTTACCAGTATAATTCCCAATCTTTGTAGAATCGAATCAATGCCTCTAAGTAATAGTAGTCACCCCAGATGTTTCCTTCATCCACACCTTTACCTGAATGCCATGAGTAAACACCATGTAAAAGAAGTGGTCTCCCTGGTTTGATTTCGCGATTTGCATAGTTGTCAATCAATGAGCGTAACATCGCATGCATCGCGTATTTATAAGTTAATTTATCACTATCAACTTCCGGTAAGTGCTTCAACATTTCATGCATCCCACATACCGCTGTTGCAGTTGCTGACGAGTCTCGAGAGTGCCCCGAACCATCACCAAAAATCAAATCCCAATAGGAAACATGATCTTTTGGTAAACGATTTAAGAAATAATTGGTCATCCCTTTGAATAATCCAAAGCAATCTTCGTCTTTCACAAAGCGATAAGTTAATGGAATACCATAAATCCCCCAAGCTTGACCACGGGCCCAGGCTGAATCATCACTATAACCTTGACGTGTCACACCTTTTAGAGGTTCACCCGTCTTTGGATCAAAGTAAAAAGTATGAAAAGCTGAGGCATCATCACGAATGACATTGTTTGCCGAAGTATAAAAGTGCTGAGTTGCCATCTGAGCATATTTAGGATATCCCGTTTGCTCACTTGCCCAGAATAATAATTGAATATTTAACAAGCAATCAATAATTAAACGATAATGTTCTGGCTTGCCTAATTCACCCCAGGCTTGGATGAAACCTCCGACTTCTTGGTAACGTTCAATTAATTTATCTGCTGCCAAGATTGCGGCTTTTCTTGCTTCAGGTGTATGCAAAAGTTTATATTCGGCCATACATGAAGGCGTATACAAAAAACCTAAATCATGGTGATCTAACTCAATTCTTTTTTCTACACGATCTAAGAAAGAACGATCATTGGCTTGTGCGAGTTGTTTCATTGCTTCTTCATTTGTATATTCATAGCCTAACCATAATTCACCTGTCCAAAAGCCATTGGTCCATTCGGTATTGTCCATTTTTGGATAAAGATTATCGAAAGTAGCAGGTGTAGGAAATGCTTCTTTAAAATAAGCCATATTCACGCGAAGTTGCTCCATTGCTAAATCAATCGCAGCTTTTACTTCTGCTTTAGTAAGTAGAGGTTGGTCTAAAAAGCGCTCTGGATTTTTGATTTCTTCGATTGCAACCGTTTTAATTTTATTCTTCACTTAAATTCCTCCCTCGAACGCATCATCTTCTTGATCTTCTGCAGCAAATAAAGCCTGTGCATTCACAACACCCTCTTTGGCAGTATTTACTAATTTATCCACTAAATCATCAAAAGCCAACATTTCTCGTGCAAAAACTGCTTCAATCAACATTGCTAAGTTCAGACCTGAAAGCACATTCATTTTTCCATTAAATGCAGTCATCAATTCTGTACTAACTTTAAAAGGCGTGCCACCTAATAAATCGCTCAATACTAATACCTCTGATTGATCTACTAGTTCAGCTGCAATCTTTTCTTTGACTGTTTGCGCCGACATTCCTTCAGAAAAATCAATCACTGCCACATTTTCTTGTTTTCCTGCAATCAATTCCAAAGCATTGGCCGCTCCAGTAGCAAAATGTCCATGAGCAACAACTACTAATTTAATCACTTTATCGCATCCTCTCTTTATGTTTACCGGTTTATCTGTTGATTAAACTATACCATTTACCATACCAATTGTAAAGGCTTTTTTAAAATAATTTTGATTTTTTATAAAAATGAATAATCGCTTAATTTAAGTTATACCAACAAATTTTCGAAAGCATAATATAAATTCTTGGTTATTTTAAAATAGGTGGGGTGCTCGTATACAAAGGTTTTTCGTAATTAAAAATACAAGCACCCATACCTATATGAAAAGCGGTTTACTTTTTGGTCAAATAAGACTATGGCTGTTTACCAATATAAGCTAAGATACCGCCATCAACATATAAAATATGACCGTTGACAAAATCAGATGCTTCAGAAGCTAAGAATACTGCCGGACCAGCTAAATCATCCGGTGTACCCCAACGTGCAGCAGGTGTGCGTCCTACGATAAATTGATCAAATGGATGGCGCTCCCCATTTTCTTGTAATTCACGTAATGGCGCAGTTTGTGGGGTAGCAATATAACCAGGTCCAATTCCATTACATTGGATATTGTATTGACCGTATTCAGAAGCAATGTTTTTTGTTAACATCTTCAAGCCACCTTTAGCCGCAGCATAAGCACTGACTGTTTCACGACCTAATTCACTCATCATAGAGCAAATGTTGATGATTTTACCTGCACCTTTTTCAATCATATCAGGAATTACTGCTTTTGATACGATAAATGGTGCATTTAGGTCAACGTCGATTACTTGACGGAAATCTTTAGCTTCCATTTCTACCATCGGGATACGCTTAATAATACCCGCATTGTTTACTAAGATGTCAATCACACCGACTTCTTCTTTAATTTGAGCAACCATTTTCTTAACAGCTTCTTCATCAGTTACATCGCAGACATAACCATGAGCTTTAATCCCTTCTTTTTCATAGTTAGCTAAGCCTTGATCCACTGATTTTTGATCCAAGTTGTTAAACACTATTGTTGCTCCAGCTTTTGCTAATGATTTGGCGATTTCAAAACCAATACCATATACCGCACCTGTGACTAACGCTACTTTTCCATCTAAACGGAATTTATCCATTTCAAAACTCATTTCATCTCTTCCTTTCTGAGGGTAATTAATTGAATTATCTTAAATCATCCATTGCGACCATATCCATATCTGTATAAGTGATGTTTTCGCCACACATTGCCCAAATGAATGAATAATTACTTGTACCTACACCTGAGTGAATCGACCAACTTGGCGAGATAGTTGCTTGTTCAT
>JAEWFE010000021.1 GCA_023389005.1 Bacillota bacterium | reverse complement strand
ATTAAAAGATTCATTGAAGTCTGCACTTGTAGCGTATCCAGAAGTAGTTGTTTTTTCTGGTGTAGATCATTTTGCTCCTCATATTCTTTGTTTTGCTTTAAAAGGGATTCGCGGCGAGGTATTGGTTCACGCATTGGAGGAAAAAGAAATCTTTATCTCTACAACCAGTGCTTGCTCTAGTCGTAAAAAAATGGCTAGTTCAACCTTACATGCTATGAATGTTGAGGATAAAATTGCTAAATGTGCAGTACGTATCAGTTTAGATGAAAGTAATACAATGGCGGAAGTAGAGCAATTTTTAATTGTGTTCCGTCAATTATATCAAAAATTTACCAAAGTGATGTAAGAAAGGATGAAGAGATTGGAATATAGTGAAATTATGGTTCGCTATGGAGAATTATCCACTAAAGGCAAGAACCGTAAATCATTTATTATGCAACTGGCGCAAAATGTCAGAAGTGCCTTGAGTGATTATCCTAATATCAAGATTAAAGCCGACCGTGATCGGATGCATTTATTACTCAATGGTGAAGATAGCTATGCGGTTATTGAAAAACTACAGAAAGTATTTGGAATTCAAAATTTCTCACCTAGTATCAGGGTAGAAAAATCAATCCCTGCACTTATCACAGCAGTACAGAGCGTGATGAAAGAAATTTATACTGGGACGGAAAGTTTTAAAATTACCGCTAAAAGAAGTGACCATGATTTTGAACAAACTAGTGAAGAGTTAAATTTAACCTTAGGCAATGCGGTTATCGATATTTTTCCAGATATTAAAGTGCAAATGAAGCGTCCAGATATTAACTTACGCGTAGAAATTCGTTTAGATGCGGCTTATATCTCTTATGAAACGATTCAAGGTGCAGGTGGGTTGCCTGTAGGAACTTCAGGTAAGGGGATGTTGATGTTATCTGGAGGAATTGATTCTCCTGTAGCAGGTTACTTCGCGATGAAACGTGGGGTAGAAATTGAAGCTGTGCATTTTGCTTCACCACCTTATACGAGTGAACAAGCCTTGCAAAAAGCTAAAGACTTAACGGCTAAATTAGCGCCTTATGTCGGTAGTATCCAATTTATTGAAGTGCCATTTACAAAGGTTCAAGAAACGATTAAAGAAGTGGTCCCTCAAGGTTATTGGATGACTTTAACGAGACGGATGATGTTGAGAATCACGGATGAAATCTGTCAATTACGACATGGTTTAATTATTTTAAATGGTGAATCTTTAGGGCAAGTTGCTTCACAAACCTTACAAAGTATGGTTGCGATTAATGAAGTAACGAATCGACCAGTTGTGCGACCAGTAGCGACTATGGATAAGCTTGAAATTATTGAAGTAGCCCAAGAAATTGACACTTTTGAGTTAGCCATTCAACCATTTGAAGATTGTTGTACGATTTTTGCACCACCACAGCCGAAAACACGACCAAAATTGGAAAAAGTTCATGAGTATGAAGAAAGATTTGATGTCGAAGGTTTAGTCCAAGAAGCCCTTGCCGGATTGAAAATATCTGAAATTACGCCTCATTCTAGTGAAGTTCGTGATGAGTTTGCTGATTTATTATAATTATTCAACTGATTGACTTAGCAATGTATTTTGCTGATTCAATCAGTTTTTTACTATATCGTAAACACTTTCACAAATATTCAATAAAAAACATTTGGCTACTTGTAAGTTTGTGCTATTCGTGATAAACTCAAAATGTGAAACGATGAACAAAAATGAAAGGGAACATATATATGGAAGCAAAAAAAAAATTACCCAAAGCAACGGCTAAACGTCTACCAGTCTATTTACGCTATCTAAATGTTTTGCAAGACAGTGGTGTGACAAGAATTAAGTCCAAAGGTTTTGCCGAAATTACCCAGATTCCTTCAGCTACGATTCGTCGAGATTTTTCGTATCTAGGCGAGTTAGGGCGAAGTGGCTATGGTTATGATGTGCCTTATCTGATAGAAGTTTTTAGCAATTTACTAGATGTGCAAGAAGAAAAACGAATCGCATTAATCGGGTTTGGTAATCTGGGAAAAGCCTTAGCCAAGAATAATTTTAGAAGAAACGGCAATTTAAATATCGTGGCAGTATTCGATAATAATCCTGAACTTATCCATCAAGAAGTAGAAGGATTTTACGTATACAGTATTGACGAGTTAGCTCAAGTGGTACTACAAGAAAATATCACCGTGGCCATTACGACTGTGCCTAGTAAATTCTCGCAAGAAGTAGTGAATCAAATTGTTGCTGCAAATATTACCGCTATTTTGAGTTTTGCTCCTGACCGTGTCAATGTCCCTAAGGATGTCACAGTTCAATATATTGACTTAACCACAGAATTGCAAACCTTAATTTTCTTTGATGGAGAATACAAGAAATAAAGCATTTTATTTGTTCGTAAAAACGGCTCGTGCTAAACCAAAAGAAAAAAGCAAAGGGATGGATGAACATGCAAATTACTAAGCGTGGAGAGGCTTTTTCATTAGTAAAGGAACCATTGAAGGTAGGAAATCAAGCAGTGGATTTTGAATTGAAGGATTTGAAAGATAAAGTTTTTCATTTATCTCAGTTATTAGACAAACCTTTGATTATCAGTGTGGTGCCAGATATTAATACTTCAGTGTGTTCTATACAGACGCGTAAATTTAATGAAATGATGGCTAAGTTTGAAGAAGCAAATTTTGTCACAATTTCTAATAATACGAGAGAACAACAGGAATCTTGGTGTGCAGCAGAAGGTTTGGATTTAGTGATGTTGCATGATCCTGAAAATACATTTGGTCAAGCTTATGGCGTTTTGATTCCAGAATTAAACGTGTATGCGCGCAGTGTCTTTGTGATTAATAGTGATGGCAAAATCATTTATGAAGAAATTGTCCCTGAAATGACACAAGAGCCTAATTATCAAAACGCAATTGATGCCATTGTCAATCGTTAATTACATTGCAGTTTGACTTATGGCCAACTTCATTGTAAAATATGCTTACGTTGATCAAGAGGAGTAGTAACGTTTATTGATTTTTAGAGAGAAGACCCTTGGCTGTGAGGTTTTTAATCAAGCGTTATGAAGGTAGCTTGTGAGTACTTATCTTGAAAGTATATGTAGAGATAAGCGAGTAGTGATCGTTAACTCACTTTTGAGAGGTAGTATTGACTACAATTTAGGTGGTACCGCGTAATTTACGTCCTAATGTATAAAAGTTCGACTTTTATACATTAGGATTTTTTTATTCCAAGGATGTGAAGTGGGTCGGTCAGCTCCAAGCAGCTAAGGTTGTCCGGACTGACAGGAAAATCCATTGTATTTTAAGATTTTCCTAGACAGGCCGGCTTAGATGCACAGGAGCTACCCACTGAACACAGATTAATTAAGGTCGCGAAACAGCTTGGAAAGCCTCGAAGAAATTTATGTGCTTACCTCCCACTGAGAAAATCGGATGAAAGGAGATTTTCACAAGTGGGAAGGCGAATTTCACAATGTCTAGCTGTTGAGCGCCGTGGATCATGGATGTGAAGCGACTTGAACAGCCACGAGCGGATAAGTTTGTCCAGAACGTCGGGAGATAAAGTTGTATCATAATCTAAATTGTAGGCAACGGATAAATAAAAATAAAACCAATGAGGAGGAAGATTATGGCAGAAAATACACTATCAAGCAAGTATAATCCGCAAGAAGTAGAAGCCGGACGTTATCAAGAATGGCTAGAAAAAGATTTATTTAAACCGAGTGGCGATAAAAAAGCAAAACCTTATTCAATTGTGATTCCACCACCAAATGTAACAGGTAAATTACACTTAGGTCATGCTTGGGATACGACTCTACAAGATATGATTATTCGCCAAAAACGTATGCAAGGCTATGATACTTTATGGTTACCAGGAATGGATCATGCGGGGATTGCGACTCAAGCCAAAGTAGAAGCTAAATTACAAGAACAAGGAATTTCACGCTATGATTTAGGTCGTGAAAAATTTGTGGAACAAGTTTGGGATTGGAAAGAAGAGTATGCCACTCATATTCGTGAACAATGGGGTAAACTTGGTATTTCTGTAGATTATTCTCGTGAACGTTTTACTTTAGATGAAGGATTATCTAAAGCGGTACGTAAAGTCTTTGTTTC
>JAEWFE010000006.1 GCA_023389005.1 Bacillota bacterium | reverse complement strand
CCACACCATGGAGCCCAAAAGTCAACTAAGACTAAACCTTCGCTGATTTCTTGTGAAAAAGTAGCATCAGTAATTTCTTTTGCCATTTTTTACACCTCCTCTGTTCTTAATTGAATTATAACATGTCTTAGCAATTTTACCAAAAAGCATGCTTATAGCCTATTTAAACTTTACAATCGTTGCGCCATTTCCTCCTTGATTGGCTGGGGCAAATTCAAAGGAAGCGACACTGCGATGATTTTGTAGATATTTGGTAATTCCTTGTCTTAATGCACCTGTTCCTTTACCATGAACAATACGAACTTGCGGATAACCGGCCAGAATCGCTGCATCAATATATTGATCAACCTCATTTAAGGCTTCTTCATAACGTTTTCCTCTTAAATCTAGCTGTGGATCGACATGACTCATTTGACTAGAACGTACGGTATGAATCACGCGTTTTGGTTCTTCTTTCACAGGGTCCGTTGCTTGCAATTCATCTTCAGCTATTGTCATTTTCAAAATCCCCATTTGAACTTGCCAATGATGATTATCCACTTTTTGAAGCAATGTTCCTCGTTGACCATATTGTGCCACCATTACTTCGTCACCAGGTTTAAGTGCTTTTTGTTTTTTCGCTTTTTGTAAAACTTTATTTTTCTTCAAATGATCTTCTTGGTGTAAATCAGCTAATTTCGTTTTAGCTTCGATTAATTGGTGTTCTTTCACATTGCCTTGTCCTTGAAGTAATTGCATTTTACGAATGTCAGCAATAATTGTATCAGCTTCTTCTTGCGCTTTTTCAACTAGTTCATTGGCTTGTTTGCGGGCCTTAGCAAGTTCAACTTCGCGTTCTTCAAAAAAGGCTTCATAGGCAACTTTTAAATCATGATGCAATTGTTCGGCTTCAGTGACATGATGACGTAATTCAAGATATTCCGTTTCAGTCATTTTCCGTCGGTTTTCTAAGTCTGCAATCATTTCGTTTAAATCTTGAGTTTCCCCATCTAAAATCTGTTTGGCTTGCTCAATAATCGGACTTGCTAAACCAAGACGACGTGAAATCTCAAAGGCATTACTTCGTCCAGGTACCCCAATTAACAGACGATACGTAGGACTTAAGGTATCAACATCAAATTCCATCGAAGCATTAATTGTACGGTTGCGATTATACCCATAAGCTTTTAACTCAGGATAATGGGTGGTTGCAACAACAAAACTATTTCTTTTTTGCAACTCATCTAAAATTGAAATAGCCAGTGCAGCCCCTTCTTGTGGGTCAGTGCCGGCGCCAAGTTCGTCAAGTAAAATCAAACTCTTATCATTCGCTTTGTTTAAAATACTGACAATATTCGTCATGTGTGAAGAAAAAGTAGATAAATTTTGTTCAATACTTTGTTCATCCCCGATATCAGCAAAAACTTCATCAAATAAACCGACTTGACTCTCCTCATCAACGGGAATTGCTAAACCAGACTGCGCCATTAATTGTAATAAGCCCAGTGTTTTTAAGGTAATCGTCTTACCCCCAGTATTTGGGCCGGTAATGACAATCGTTTGGAAATCCTTGCCGATAAAGATATCATTAGCCACGACTTTCTTAGCATCAATTAATGGATGTCGGGCTTTTTTTAAACTAATTTCATTATGAGGGTGAATAACTGGCACACAAGCCTTTAATTCTTTGGCATGGCGTGCTTTGGCATTCATAAAATCATAAAAAGCCAGCACTGTCGCATTATGCGCAATTTCTTTACGATTTGGTACCAATTTTGCTGACAATTCCGCTAAAATGCGTTCTATTTCCGCTCGTTTAGCAATTTGTTGTTGACGTAAGCGATTATTTAACTCTAATACTTGTTTAGGTTCGATAAACAAGGTTTGTCCTGAAGCACTTTGATCATGAACGACCCCACCGAAAATCCCCCGATATTCTTGCTTAACCGGAATTACATAGCGGTCATTACGCATCGTTACCAACGTATCACTTAAATAGCGAGCATTTTTCCCACGAATTAAGCCATCTAGTGTTTCGCGAATCGTTTGCTCACTTTGTCTAATTTGACGGCGTAAATTGCGCAACACTTCAGAAGCTTCATCATTCACACGTCCATCTTCGTCAATCGATAATTTTAACTCTTTTGTCAAGGCAGGCAAGTAAGTAAGTTGTTCTGCCCAATGATACATGCGATTCAAAGGCAAATCTGCTTCTTTTAATTCTTCAAAAAATGCCACTAATTCTTGAGTAGTCGTTAATACTTTTGTGACCTGCGCGAGTTCTTGTCCATTTAAGTTGGCACCAATTTCAACGCGTTTCATATGCGGGGCAATGCTTTCTAAGCGTGGAATTGGGATGCCCCCTTTAAGTCTTAAAATTTCCATCGCTTCAAAAGTTTCGGCTAACCAATTATCCAGTTTTTCTTTTTTGGCAATCGGGTGTAATTTATCTAATATTTCCTGCCCTTGATCTGTGGTTAGATATTGGGCAATTTGCATTTTGACTTGCTGATATTCTAATACTTCTAAAATTCTCTTATTCAATCTAACCTTCCTCTCACAATTTATGATAAAGAAAACAAGGAAGGACTAAAGAATGGCCTTCCTCATCAAACTTATTTCAAAAACATCTGCTCAAACATATTTGAAAGTATCGGTGAATGCTTCACGACAAAACTTGCAAAATCAGGTTTAAAAAATAGATTCTGGATTGTTGCTAGGGGAATCATGCTCAAAATATAAAAGAATAAGCAAATAAACGTATAATATACCCCCATGTTTAATAGCCCAGCTGGTAACCAATCTAATTCATCCAAAATACTCACAAAACGTAATTCCATAAAAAAGATACCGATAAATTTAGTCACTAACCAACCAATTGCTAATATCAAAAAGAAAGAAACAGCTGCATAGTACGCCTTATCTAAATCTAGCGCTGCACTTTGAGAATAAAAGGCCAATTTACTATCCTCAGTAACTGACATGTAAGGAATATATAATTCTAATTTTTTTGCTAATCCTTGATACATGGACTTAGCTACTAAAAAAGAGAGCATAAAACCAATCGAATAAATCAATTGATAGGCTAAACCCCTTCTTCCGCCAGAATAAAACGAAAAAATGAGTAAAAAGAAAAATAAAATATTTAACATGCTTTATCCTTCCTGAGATTGACTACTTTTTTCTTGGATGCTTCGTTTGCGTTCTTCGTTTAAGATTTGTTGTGCTTGGACATGGTTGTGAATTTCAACATCTGTTTGGCCATTCTTTTCAAGCACTTCTTTTGCTTCTTTTTCCATCGCTTCAATCCGTTTGATACGATTTTCTAACTCAACTAATTTAATTGTTTTTTGACGTAATTCTTGATTTTCTTTCTCAAGTTCTAAAATCTTTGCTTGTTTTTTTAATTGATCTGAAATTGCGTTAACACATACTAAGATAGCAGCTTGTTCATTATCAATTTGCGTAGATAAACTTTTTATTTCATTTAATTGTTCATTGACTAGGCGAACAACTAAATCCATGTGTTCTTTACTTTCGTGTCCAATGATTGTATAAGTTTGACCATCGATATTTGCTTTATATCTTGTTTTAGGTGATGGCATCTTCATTTCTCCTTTAACCGACTCTCATCAATAGAGACAATTCTCATTTTGCC
>JAEWFE010000270.1 GCA_023389005.1 Bacillota bacterium | reverse complement strand
TACCTGGTGAAATCATGCGTAATGCCCCTTTAGAGAAATCATGTTTTTCCATGGTGCGCGCTTGTACCGGTGAAGTATGGGTACGAATTAAAATTTCATCAGAGATATAAAAAGTATCTTGCATATCACGAGCTGGGTGATCTTTTGGTAAATTCATGCGTTCAAAGTTATAGTGATCTTGTTCCACTTCGTATCCTTCGACAACTTCGTAACCCATCCCAACAAAGATATCTTCAATTTCTTCAATAATTTGCGTTAATACATGACGAGTCCCTTGTTTCATTGGTTTTCCAGGTAAGGTCACATCAATTGTTTCGTCTTCTAAAGCTTTTTGTAAGGCAAGTTGTTCTAATAATTCCTTCTTGGCTTCAATTTCTTTCGTGATTAAATCGCGAATTTCATTGGCAAAACTACCTACTTTTGGACGTTCTTCAGCAGATAAATCTTTCATACCACGTAAAACTTCAGTGATTGGTCCTTTTTTACCTAATGTTTCTACGCGAATTTGGTTCAAACCAGCTAATTCTTTTGTTTCTTCAATTTTAGCCAAAGTCTCTTGTTTGAGTGCTTCTAACTTTTCTTGTAAAGACATCAAAATTCCTCCTATAAGTTGAATCTATCAAAAAATATTGATTGAAATAGATGTTTAAGTGTTGATGAAAATAAAAAACTCGCTCCTATTGAAAGGAACGAGTTGTCGTGTTACCATCCTCATTCGTAAAAGCAAATATAGACTTTTACGCACTTAATTCGTTAACGATAAAGTTTACCGATCTAGATAACTAGATTGACTAGAAAGTGAACTTCGCTTATTCGCCCAGCCCTTGCTTTCAGTCTATGGCAAGTCTCCCTGTTTCTGCTTGAAATAAGTTACTCTTTTTCATCATTGTCTTTTTTGATATTTAACTAATGAATAGTTTACAAGAGATTCTTGTAAATTGCAAGCAAGTTTTCTATAAAGACCGCTATTTGCAAAAAATCAAAACCAGCCACCCCTTTGTTTAGATGATGACTGGTTTTGTGAGGATTGATCGACTAGACCTATTTGTAATAACTTTTAATTATTTTTTACGGAAGACACGTTTAGCAGAAACGCCACCTGTTAAGGCAAATAATGCAAATCCTAATAAAGCTAAACTATTTTCTTTCATTCCAGCTTTTGGAAGATCTTCTTTGGCTTTACGTGCAGCCAAACGACTTAAACCAGCTGTTTCTGATTGACTATTGCCAGACTTGCTTGGTTTTTGACCTTTATCGTTATTATTTGAATTTTGACTAGTATTGCCCGTTTGATTTGTAGCTGTGCCGTTTTCACCAGTTTGGTTATTTGTGTCACTGCCAGTATTGGTTTGACCTTTTCCATTGTTGGTGTTACCAGTTTGAGTAGTACCATTGCCGTTAGTATTGTTTTGTTTTTTCACTAAACGAATTGAAATGACACGATCTTTACCGATTACATACGCTTCTTGATTATAAACCAAATCATAATCACCAGCATCGTCATGCGCTAAGTCTATATCATGGACGCCAAAGGTATAATATTCACCCAACATGCTTTCTCTAATATCTTGTTTAGTAAATGTGGTTCCTAAAGCTCGTTTAAATCCACCAAGAATATGTGGCACATTATTTTCGTCTAATATTTCTAATTTAATGAAATGTGGATCTTTTAAATCTTCTTCAGACGGTTCTCCACCAATATTTACAGGAGTATACGCTTTATCAGAATTGTCAGTTGGTTTTGTAGTGTTATTACCTTCTTGATTTGTATTTGAGCTATTTTCACCAGTTTGGTTATTTGTGTTACCGCCAGTACTGGTTTGACCATTATCATTGCTGGTGTTACCAGGTTGAGTAGTACCATTGCTGTTAGTATTATTTTCAGGATCTTTATTATCAGTTGAAGATGTATTGTTATCATCGCTTGCTGAATTACTAAATCCATCAATAGCTATTTCCTTAGTAGCATTAAGTATATAGTCATATCCTGCATCTTTACCTACGTAATAGTAAGGTTTCCCAGAAAATAAATCAAATGGATCAATATCAGTGCCAGCTGGGAATGTTGCTACATCTTTTAGTTCCATAGCAATATTGTTGATTTCAAAGATAGTTAGAGCTGTACCCTTAGGCTCTTGAACAGTTTTTTGCCCATATACCTTGCCATTCTTATCTTTAATCGTGATTGTAAATTCACCTTTTTCGGTGCTTGGATGAACTGGAACAATATGGAAAGTAAATTCTTGTCGATTATCATATGTGCCTGTCATTTCATACGAAGTTTTATTATCTTCAGCAAATTTATAACCTTCAGGCAAATCAACGAAACTTAAAGCTTTTGCAATATGACTAGGATCAATTGTATCACCAGCAAATCCTTTGATGATAGTTGATTTAATTGCTTGATTACCTTTGAAAGTATTAACGAGTGCATATCTCTCGTTTTCAACTATCCAATTATCATTCTCTCTAATTTTTTCTTCTGAATTAATGTTATAGTTATTATAATCAGGTCCTAAATGATCTTCTGCAGTACTCGTGTGAACACCCATAGTTTCTTCAAAATCTTCTATTCCTTTAATAATAGGAATTGAGATGTTGGTACCTTCTTCAGCATATCCTTCATGGGGTGCATTTAAATCTTCTACCCAATATTTAGGAAGATTCTTGGTCATTTCAGATGTAATCTTCTTAATATCTTCCCATGTAATATACTTACCTTTTTCAATCCAGAAACTTTTATAGTTATACGTATCATCCCATTTTCTATCCCCGACAATTTGACTCGTTGTTAGAGTAAATTTAACTTCTACTTTTTCATGGTTTGGATTAGTCCGAACTAAATTAAGTGTAGTATCTTGTAAGCCATCGTTCAATGTATAATATTTGTTATTATTTTCTAATTGATAACCTTTTGGAATACCATCACTAATAGTTGCTTGTTGAATTTGATTTGGTGTTATGATATCACCACTACTTCCCATTATCCAAAAATCTCGATAGTACTTACCATCTACAGTTAAATGAACACCTAGCTCAGATTTAGAATATTTATCTTTCTCACTAACATACCAAACTGATAAACCACCCTTATCACTAATGAGTTCCTTATCCTTATTAGTAGGTTGAGCAGTATTATTAGTCGTTGCTTCATTATTACTAGGTTGAGCTGCTTCTTCTGTTTCACTCGGTTGACTAGCAGATTCATCAACGGGACTAGCTGCTTTCTCTTCTGTGACAGGTTGTTCAGTAGCTTCTTCAACTGGATTAGCAGTTTCCTCTTCTACAGCAGGTTGTTCTGCAGCAGTAGTTGATGCTTCATTAGCCGTTGCTTCATTATTTGCAGCTACTGTTTCGTCTGCGCTTTCGCTAGGACTAGTCGCTTCAGTATTTTCGACCGTTTCACTTACCGCTGTGGTTGCTGCATCAGTTCCTTCTTCTGCTTGTACAGGCATATTCATGACAGATATCCCGACTACACAACTGGTTAGACCAATCCCTGCAATTTTCCTTAATGAATATTTTTTCTGTTTATCCATTTTTTACACTCCTCACTTTTACTTACGACAAAAGCTTTCTCAGTCCCCCATCCTTGATTGAAAATTAACAAACTAGTTACCGAAATAAGCTTAAGTTGAAAGTGCTCTTTATAAGATTAAATATACTCAGTTTTCATGCCTTTTTCGGGCAATCGTCAGTTTTTTCACATTTTCTAATCAAATCCTAATTTTCCGGGTGCAAAAAAGCCGCCAAACACTTAGTTATCAAGCGTTTAGCGACTTTTGATCATGAGGTTTATTTTTTTGCAAAGACTTCAATTTCCACTAAAAGTTCTGGATTAGTTAGTTGTTTGCGTAGGCTCTTCATTGCCACCTTGAAATAGTCCTGAAATGGCTGCCCAAATATTGGCAAAGAAACTCTTGATTTTTTCCCATAACCCTTGGGATTTTGCTTCAAGTTCATTCTTTAAATTAGATAGATCAATTTCTTTACTCAAGTCTTTAAAAATATTTTTTTGAT
>JAEWFE010000267.1 GCA_023389005.1 Bacillota bacterium | reverse complement strand
CATTAATATAGACTAAATCGACTTTTGAAACCAACTCAGATAGTTTAGCTGCTTCACTAAATAAGCCATCTACTAGTGTAACTCGTGAATGGTGTAATCCTAAGCGTTGACTCACATTACGACCATATAAGATAATATCTAGGTCACTATATAAAAGTAACTTAGTTGTTAGTTTTCGGGCAATTTGTCCAGCAGCTCCTAAAATTAAAATATGATGATATTTCATTGTTTATACCACTCTCAGTTTATATTTGTTTGCGCGAACAAATGAATTATAAGGTTAACTTTTTGCAAATGGAACAAAAAAGCTTGGAGTTTTTCACCCCAAGCATTTTTGTTTATACTATTATTCAAGCATATCCTTTCGCAATACCCCATATTTAAGGAATAAGTCTTCCAAAGTGGTCCCTTGAACTTTCTTAATTATCGGTTTCTTCAAAGCGTCTAATCCAAATGGTAATTCAATATCAAGTGGTGATTTACCATCCATTAAGCAAACACTACTATTTAATAGCGCACGAACATCATAGACACTACCCCAAACCTCAGGGACACCTCGTTCAATAGCAAATAAACCATAAACAGCTTCCATTGCAGTACGAACAGAGTATTCTGTAGTAAAGATTGTATCACGTGGTGTTTGAGCAAATTGACCTAAGAAAGCAAAGTTTACACAACCATCAGGAATCACATCAGGACGGTCCCCTTTGGCACGTGGCATGAAGAACGCTGTAATATAAGGCATCATTGTTGGTACACAGACTGCATGATTAGTTGCTAATTCATTAATCATTTCAATAGGCACACCTAAATGATAAAGCCATTCTTCTGTAATTTCTTTACCCGTACATTCCTTCATTGGTTTTTGAATATAATCACCCTTCACATCAGTAAATAAGCTATATACCCAGACACAGACTTCTTCTTTTGGTTGATCTTTGAATTGACCTTGACGATTAATGGTCCAACTTAACAACCACGAAGAATCTTTACAGCTGACAATACCACCAGTTACCACTTTTCCTGTTCGTGGGTCACGTTTACAAATATTTGTAATATAAGGAATAATACGATCATCTTTTAATGTAATCGTAGCGGATTCCCAATTGGTTTTAGAGATATCTGAACAGAATTTTTCGGGATGACCAAAGCTAGGATCTTGTTTCGCAATGTTTTTCCATAATTGCCAACAACCACTTTCACGAATTTCGGCGTCCCCTGTTGGTACTTGATCTTGACTACCATAAATCGTGCTTTCCGTACAGCTTCCATTCGTTACAAATACATAGTCATTCGTCGTAAGTTCAATTGTTTGAGCCTCATCATTCACTAAACATTCAATTCTAGAAGCAATCTTTTGACCATTTTCAAATTTGAAGACGACATTGGTTACCTTCGTATTGAATTGGAAAGTCACCCCATGATCTTCCAAGTATTTTTGCATTGGTAAAATTAAAGATTCATATTGATTGTATTTTGTAAATTTCAATGCAGAGAAATCAGGTAAACCAGCAATATGATGAATGAAACGTTGGAAGTATAATTTCATTTCTAAAGCTGAATGCCAATTTTCAAACGCAAACATCGTACGCCAATATAACCAGAAGTTAGAGTTAAAGACTTCATCATCAAAGACTTCATCAATTCGTTTGTCATACAGGTCTTCGTCTTTTGTAAAGAAGAGCTTCATAATTTGCATTACGCCTTCTTGACTTAGATTAAACTTACCATCTGTATGTGCATCTTGACCACGATTTTCTGTCGCGCGACATAAAGAATAGTTTGGATCTTCTTTGTTTAAGCGATAGTATTCATCTAATACCGATAATCCTGGTTTTTCAAGTGATGGCACGCTTCTGAATAAATCCCATAAACATTCAAAGTGATTTTCCATTTCACGTCCACCACGCATAATATAACCACGAGTGGAATCTAAAATACCATCACAGGCACCCCCAGCAATATCCATCGCTTCTAAAATATGGATGTTTTCGCCAGGCATTTGGGCATCACGAACCAAGAAACAGGCTGCAGCTAAAGAAGCAAGTCCACTACCAACTAAATAAGCATGTTTTTCTTCGATGCCTTTTGGTTTTTCAGGAGTGACGAAAGCTTCATAGTTCCCGCTTGTATAATAAATACCTTTGCTGTTGCGTCCATCTAGCCCTCTTTCTGTATTGCGATATTCAGCGAGTCTTTTTGCTTCAGCTTTGTTGGCATCGGCTTTTTTTGTCACGTTTGCTTGTCTTTTTTTGGCTAACTGGTAAGCTGCCACACTACTTCCGGCAATTAATGCACTAGTAAGACCGACTTTAAATTTTTTTGACATATCCATGACCTCTTTTCTAATCATTTCACAGGTTCATAATAACGCGATTAAAAAAGAGAAACCATTTACAATTTAGCTTGAATGATAAAATTTTTTAAACAAAATGGTTTACAATATAACAAGATTGATAACATTTTTGCTATTTTTCAAATTTGTTGATGGCTGTATCGATTGCCCCTTCCATGAGGGTAATCATTTTTTCAGCTAAGGGACGATAATCTGCAGTCATCCCCTGATTAATCCATTCAAGAACTAGACCAACAAAACTATATTTGTAAAATTGGGCGATGAATTCTTGATCACCTTTTGAAATATGATGACCTTTCACCTGTGACTCAACAACATCAAAGAGTAATTCGAAGGTACGTTGATACAGAAAGGTTTCTAATTGCTCGCGATTAATGGAGTGGTAAGCATTCATGATAAACGGCTTGTTTTCATAAATCGCAGCAAAGATATCTAGTAGTCCTTCTTGCCATGTATCTTTCGTTTTTTTGCCGTTAAGAGCCCGTTTAGCATCTTCTATACAAGACCATTCCACCAAATCATAGATATCTTTAAAGTGATAATAAAAAGCCATGCGACTAATCCCACATTCTTCGGTTAAATCATGAATGGTAATTTTATCCAATGGCTTCATTAACAAATATTTTTTTAAAGCAGCTTCTAACTGGTATTTCGTTGAAGTCGTCATTCTATCCCTCCAAAAAAAGCATCAAAACAAATTGTCTTGATGCTTAAATTTTTTATTGACTAACTATTAATCCCTAGCAAAAATGCGAATAAATGCTAAGAATAAATTGATGAAGTCAAGATATAGGTTTAATGCCATAAAAGTAGCAATACCAAAATCATTTTCCATTTGATAGCTAAAATAAGCTTCACGAATACGTTGATTATCATAAGCTGTCAACCCACTAAAGATAATGACAAGTACAAAAGAAATAAAATAGTCAACCGCGCTACTTTGCATAAAAATATTGACTATGATGACCACTAATGCACCAATTAAAAAAGAATATAACGCACGGGCAATGCCGGATAAATCTTTCTTAGTAAAGATACCAAAGACAGCCATTGCAATAAACGTTAAAGAACTTGCCGCAAATGCTGAGGTCACTGTACCAAAGTCATACACCAATAAAGTAACAGAGAGCGTCACACCATTTAAGAGCGAGTAAACAATAAAACCGGCTAATGTCAGCGCTGGATTTTTAAAAGCTTGACGACCAATTACTAAGACTAGGACAATTTCAAAAATCCATAATAAGATAAAAGTCATTTGGTTGACAGTAGCTAGAAACTGATTGACAAAAACAGTCGAACAAAGATAAGCAGCAAGTGCACTAATGGCAAGTCCTACACCAAAAATGCCATAAACTTTTGCAAAAAATCGATTTAATCCAGTAGTTGTAGTAAATTCCTGATTCATAATTTCTCCCTCATTTCATAAATTATTATTCATTAACCATTTCCGCTTGATTTTCTATATTTGGATGAACAATCAATGGCGGCTGAACCATAACAACTGAATCTAGTACGCGATCTCCTTCTTGATTATTTCCTTCAACAGAAATGGTTACGACATTTTTCATCTTGTCCACTTTGATTACCTCAAAGTTAAAAGTTAAAGTTTCATAATGATAAATAGGCTCAATTAAATTCATTGAGAAATTCACAATATGTGATCCCGGACCAGGCAAATGTTTAGAAATCGCACTAGCAATAATACCATTTAACATCACCATAGGCACGATTGGTCTTTCAAATTCCGTTTGTTGTGCATAGTCATGTTGAATAAATAATGGATTAGCATCATTTGTAAGTCCTAAGTACAGTAAGAGTTGCTGGTCTTCAATAGATTCGGTTAATGATAACGAATCGCCCTCTTCTATCTCCTCAATTGTTTTACCAAGCTTTCTAGGTTTACCAATATTCAAATTTCATTCCTCCAAATATTTCATTACAATTATTTTAATCAAATCTAGAGAAAAGTGCAAGTTTGATACTTGAATTTAAAATAAAAAATACCAGCTCAAAATCAAATTCAAGCTGGTTAAAGTTTTTCTTATAAAACATTTCGCGTTGTTTTGCTTAATAGGTTTTCATAGGCGATTTCAAATTTTTGTACATCGCCTGCGCCCATAAAGATAATGACGCTATCTTCATGATTTAATAAAAGGGACATATTTTCTTCTTTTAAGACTGTTCCACCTTTTTTCACTTTTGAAGATAAGTCTTCAATACTTACTTGACCTGATTTTTCACGTGCTGAACCAAAAATATCACATAGATAAACTTCATCAGCTAAATCAAGTGCTTGAGCAAATTCGTCAAGTAAAGCAATTGTACGTGTGAAAGTGTGTGGTTGGAAGACAGCGACAATTTGCTTATCTGGATATTTTTGACGCGCGCCATCAATCGTAGCTGCAATTTCTGCTGGATGATGCGCATAATCATCCACGATTGTCATATCCGCCACTTTCTTCTCACTAAAACGTCTTTTGACACCTGCAAATGATTTTAACTCATCAGCAATTAATTTCATATCAAAACCTTCAACAAAACATACTGCAATAACGCCTAATGCATTTTTAATATTATGTTCACCAAAAGCTGGAATAGCAAAATGACCAACAAATTCAGTACCGTGATACACATCAAATTGTGAACCAGTCGTTGTGCGTTCAATATTTTTAGCTTGGAAATCATCGGTATCTTTAAGACCATAGTAATAAATTGGTACTTCAGCTTGTAATTTCCGTAAATAAACATCATCACCATAAGCAAAAATTGCCTTTTTCACTTGATGAGCTAAACTTTGGAAAGCCGTAAACACATCTTCAATACTTTCATAATAGTCTGGATGATCAAAATCAATATTCGTCATAATCGCATAATCAGGTGAATAGGCTAAGAAATGACGGCGATATTCACACGCTTCAAAAACAAAATGAGTAGCATCGGGTTCACCATGGCCTGTACCATCACCAATTAAATAGCTTGTAGGTACCACACCAGACATTGCATGGGCAAGTAACCCAGTTGTGCTTGTTTTTCCATGAGATCCCGTAATGGCAATACTTGTAAATTGTTCAATAAATTTACCGATAAAATCATGGTAACGAATCACAGTAGCACCAATTTCTTTAGCACGTGCGATTTCAGGATGCGTATCAGGAAATGCGTTCCCAGCAATCACAATATATTCTTTTTTTACATTATCAGCGTTGAATGGCAAAATTAAAATGTTTGCTTTTTCTAAATCACGTTGGGTAAAGAAATATTGCTCCACGTCAGAACCTTGGACATGATAGCCTTTTTGATGAAGAACTAAAGCTAAAGAGCTCATACCAGAACCTTTAATCCCAACAAAGTGATAAATTTGATCTTTATTAATCATTCAGTTGCCTCTTTTCGTATTTTCAATATAGCAATTTTATAATCTTTCACGTGTTTTTTGTCAAATAATTGATATGACAAGGGAAAAGACAATTCATTATCTAACAAAACACATGAAATATCAATTCTTTTCGCAGCACTTTAAAAAGCTTTTTAATAGTCTTTTGCTAATTTCAAACGACCAGCACACTTCCCACATGCATATTTACGCACATCCAAACGTCTTATTCGGAAATAATCTTGCTGACAAACTATGCATTGATAGTGGAATTTTGGCTGTTGTAACCTTGGTGTATAGCGCAATCCCCCAACTGCTTGCAATAACTTTTTAAAGTCTTGATCAGCATGACGATACCCTTTCCCCTGTAAATGTAGATGATAATGACACAATTCATGCTTAATGACACCATATAATATTGCTTTATCTACATTTAAAAGTAAAGGATTGATATCAATATGATGATCGTTTAAGTGATATCGCCCGCCTGTTGTTTTCAATCTTTTATTAAATAGCGCGCGATGCAGGAAAGGTCTTTTAAAAAACTCAAGCGAAATTTGTTGAACAAGATGCGTTAATTCTTGATTATTCATGCCCATCACTCGCAAGCATAGATAAGCCGATACGACCTTTTTGTGTATCAACACTGGTAATCCATACTTGAACAATATCTCCTACTGCAACGACTTCACTTGGATGTTTAACAAAACGATCACTTAGTTTAG
>JAEWFE010000233.1 GCA_023389005.1 Bacillota bacterium | reverse complement strand
AGCCTCTCTCACGAGTTTAGGCTTGGCAGAATTGTCAAGGGTGTACAAAGCGATTCTTTTTCAGGGCTCTCGATGCCGAAAGAAAGCCATTTATCTTGCTGGAAGCTCGTATTTAAATTCGCTAGCTAGCTGTATAAGTTTTATCCATTTTGAGGGCATATCTTGACATTGGTTTAGCTCCTCAATCTGTACAGGAATATGTCCTTTTTCTAGGTAAGAAGCAAAGAGAGTCTTTTGATGAATTTTATGTTATGTATGATCGTGATGAACAATCAACAGAGGAACTGCAACAAGCGATTAAAGCTTCTGAAAACAATCATCCTAAAATTCATACGATATATTGTAATGAGTGTTTTGAATTATGGCTGTTGCTTCACTTAGATCAAGTTACAACACATCTACATCGAGAGGAATTGTATCGACGTCTTGAAAAGAAATTGTCTTTAGATGGGAGTTATCGTAATTATAAAGGGGAGCAGATTAGTACGTATGTTGAAAACTTTATACCAAATGCGTTTAAAAATGCAGCGTCACTAAAAATAGATGATATTCCATTAAAAGAAGCTATAGAATTAAATCCCTATACAAATTTCCACCAAACTTTAAAACATATTTTGGCACAGAATGAAATAGACTTTTAAATAATACTAACCACTGCCAACAACTTACTTGGAGTGGTTATTTTATTTGTGAAATGACTAGTCTTTTCTAAAATTAAACGGGGATTTGCGTATGTTTTGGTGAAAAATGAATGGGGATTTGCGTATGTTTTGGCGTTTAACGAACGGGGATTTGGGGAAATATAACGAATAGATATTATATTTAACTTAATAAAATTAGTGTTATCAAAATTAACAGCATTGAAATAAAAACAAGTTCTAATAATAAAAATAACAGATAGTCAACCTAGCAAATCATGCAGGTAGCTTTTGTATTTGAAAACGTTTTAAATGAATTGTATAATAAAATACAAGGAAAAGATATTGATGAAAGAAGGTAGGGTCATGGCGCATTCAAATCAATCCTGGGATGAATTTTTCCAAGATGCCTTTATCAAATGGGCGCACTCGCTTTTGAATAACGAAAAAGCCAAAATGATTGCCTTTTGGTCTGAGTATAGTGAACTCGAAAAAGTATTGCTACAGCTAAAAGATAACATGAACTTATTATATGATCATTTTCCGCAGTACTATGAAAAAGTTTATGGCAAAAAAGTCAACGATCCCGTCAGAAAAACATTCAAACAGATGCAAGAAATTTGTTCAAAAGTAGTAGGACTCAATCCTTTAAAAAATCCGACTGTTGAGCAATCCATTAAAAGAATGGTGAAGGCTGGACAGGATAGTCTGTATAAAATATATATTCCTTTGATTTTTGAACATTCGCTATTTGATGACGCTGATCCGCTGTACTTTGTATGGTTGGATTCCTTGCTTGAAGCACAGCAGATTCCGTTCCAATTCGTACTCGATGAATATTTTGGGATGTATCGAATGGATGATTTTAGAGAGGATTTGATTGCGCAAGGAAAGTTACAGCAACTGGAAAAAGAAGCGCGGGGACCGATTTTTTATCATCCTGACTTTGATGAGTTATTTCGCGATAATAAAATCAATTACTATTTGAAAAGTATGGCATCAAATGTGGTACATGATATGGATGTTGACGATATGGAAAATGTTTTATCCAAGGTGCCTCAGATTCACTATCCCGACGTAGTAGCCAGTATCCTGAATCATTTGAATGAAGAAGTGTTATATATACCGCCGGAATTTAACGTGGACATCCCCTTAGCTATTGAGCGCTTAGTCCGTTATCTAAGTGGCTATTTAGCAAAACAAGCAAGGGAACATCAGCTGCTTTTGGATTATAAAAAAATGCTTCGTGAATACGCTGAGTTAGATCAGTGTATTGCATTTTCGCGTTATATCCAGACCAAGGAAGATTTTGATGGTTTCTTTCAAGAATTTTATCATGCGATTGGTGGTGTAATATCTGTTGCGATTGAAGAAGGTGGCTTAAGAAATCGTTTTGTTAAAGATAATCAGCCAGAAGCATCTGAAGACTTTGAAATTATACTGCCAACGTTATGTGAAATGCTTACGACAGAATTATTTAGTCAGGTGATTTTAGATTTGATTCACGAAGATTTGCTGAAAGTAGAATGTGTTTTTGAAGATGATGACGAATGAAAAATACCGCTCCTAGATAGCTTTTCTAGGTGCGGTGTTTTTTACTGTAATTGTGATTGTAATTTCCGCTTCTTCGTCTGAATTTCTCGGCCAATCGTGGTGTCTTTGATCAGTGTGCGCTTGGCCACTTTGTCTACCACACGTTTGATAGCGTTCATATCCGTTTGTTGGTTAAACAGATACTCCGTGCTGATAAATGGCTGATGCGTCACAATTTGAAAACCATAGGAGTTATTTAATAGTGAATAGCCCGCGATTCCGGTTTGTTTTTGATAAGCCTTGGATAATCCGCCATCAATAACGAATAAGTGACCGTTTCCTCTGACTGGAGATTCGCCTTTTGTTGTTTTAACAGGCGTATGTCCGTTAATAATTCTGGAAAATTCGGGATTTAAACCAAATGCTTCCAAAATAAGTT